>JAMWCW010000003.1 GCA_023819145.1 Candidatus Omnitrophota bacterium | reverse complement strand
TTTCGTTGCCTCTTTTACTACATTCATTCTGATAAAAAAATTAACATCCGGAACCAAAAAAGAATAAGCATTTAATTCTCCCAAAAGTCGCATCGCTTCAGCGAGCAAAACATCAATTTCTTTATCTTGCCACTCAAAATCACGGTTAATAAAAGAAGGGCTAAAACTTTTGTATTGGTATTGTTGTTTATAAGTTCCTGCCTGAAAGTTTTTCATGGCTTTGACAAAATAGTTTTTTATATTGTCATTTTATTAAAATTTTGGAAATATGTCAAGTTATATTTCCATTTTAAATTAATCCTTTATTTTTGAAACTAAAGAAACTATCTTTGGCTACAATGATATGGTCAACAACTTCTATCCCTAAAATTTTTCCTACCTCTTTTAATCTTTTGGTTATTTCTAAATCCTCTTCCGATGGTTCAGGGTCGCCTGAGGGATGATTATGGACCAATATAACTGCGGCGGCTTTATTTTTAATGGCTTCTCCAAATACCTCGCGGGGATGAACAATACTTGCATCTAAACTGCCGACTGAAACTTCTGCGATTAAGTGACCTCTACTGTTAAGGGCAATAATATAAAAATGTTCTTTGTGATAATCCTTAAGTTTGCTTTTTATAAGCCGATAAACTTTTTCAGGGGAAGTAAGTTCTTTGCTTTTATAAGCTGGGGTTTGCGTTGAAAGGCGACGACCAATTTCAAACGCCGCTTTTATTTGGCAGGCTTTTGCTAAACCAATTCCTTTGATAGAGGATAATTCCTCAATGCTTGCCTCGGCTAATTTCTGAAGACTACCAAATTGCGCCAATAGTTTTTGCGCGGTAACTGCCACGGATTCACCGCAAACACCGCGGCCCAAAATAAGTTCCAATAACTCCTGTGCTGAAAGCGCCTCTTCGCCAAATTTAACCAATCGTTCGCGCGGTCGCTCATCTTTTGGCAAGTCGTGGATAGTAAATGATTTGTTCATATTTTTACTTTAATAAATTATCAACGGAAACATCAAGGCTCCCACACCACCTTTTTCTTAATTGCTTTAATTCTTATCATCCAGGCTAGCTTGAATTCGTTTTTTAAGTTGGATAAAGGCTTTACTTCTCAATTTCAAATTATGCTCTCGTTCCCTTGCATCTTTTTCTGTTCTATATGCTTCATAATAAATCAATTCAAAAGGTCCTCTTAATTTAGTAGCCAAAACCGATCCTCTGTTATGCTCTCTTAATCTTCTTCTTAAATCATTAGTTGAACCTAAATAAAGGTTGTTGTCTTTTTTGCTTTTTATCAAATAAACATAATACATAATTTATTGGTGTGGGGGTAAATTTCTGAAGCGTGTCAATTGATTTCATAAACTTTTTAATTTCCTCGCCAATCTGCCTGCCGAAGCCCGAGCCGAAGGCGAGGGCGATGCGGATAATTCAATATGGTGGAGCCGAGGGGATTTGAACCCCTGACCCACAGACTGCCAGCCTGTTGCTCTCCCAACTGAGCTACGGCCCCAAAGATTTTTGCTATTATAGACAAATAAAATAACAAAAATACCCTTTTATGTCAATACAATTGACACATCCAGATTTGAATGGTATATTAATAACTATGATTGCACAGATTTTTAAGAGATTTCCCAAATTATTTCTTTGGTTACTGGTTCTTGGTTACGGGTTAGGGGGGTTATTAAATTCCGGATATAGTCAGGAAAAAAGTGCGGTTTATGTCGTCCCCATAAAAGGGGTAATTGACTTGGGGCTTTCGGCATTTGTTAAACGCGTAACCAGAGAAGCAAAGGAAGAACACGCCTCTGCAGTAATAGTAGAGATTGATACTTTTGGGGGAAGAGTGGATGCTGCTGGGGAAATTGTTAAATCCTTGGAAGAGCTAAAGCCCATTCCCGTAAAGGCATTTGTGTTAGGTGAAGCCTGGTCTGCAGGGGCATTGATTTCTCTTGCCTGTGAAGAAATTTACATGACTCCTGGTTCAAGTATTGGCTCCGCAGAACCCCGTGCCATAGGCATGGGTAATGAAGAAGAAGTAAAAGACGAAAAAACCATTTCCGCTTTAAGAGCGAAATTTAAAGCTACCGCAGAAGCAAATAAACACAGTCCTAAATTGGCAGAGGCTTTTGTGGATAAAGATTTAGAATTAAAATTGGTAAGAATCGGTGAAGAAAATTTTATCCTTTACCCTGAGGAAGTTGCAGAGAAAAAAAGTGAACTGGGAGAAGAAAAAATAAAAATAATAAAAACCGTGACAGAAAAAGGTAAACTTCTCAATCTCACTGCCGAAGAGGCAAAAGAATTGGGGATGGTAAAAAAAATTATTTCTCAGCGCGAAGAACTCCTTGCGTTTTTAAATCTAAAAGAAAAAGAAATGTTTGAACCTAAACCCAGCTGGTCGGAAAATCTGGTGCGCTTCTTGACCCATCCAATTGTGAGTTCCTTACTTTTAACGTTGGGTTTCTTGGGAATTATCTTTGAGATAAAAATCCCTGGCTGGGGGATAGCAGGAACCTTGGGGGTAATTTCTTTAGCACTATTTTTCTGGGGACATTATCTTGTAGGTCTAGCAAACTGGACGGAGATAATATTTTTCATCCTTGCACTGATTCTAATCTTTTTAGAAATTTTTGTCTTTCCCGGATTTGGCTTCGCAGGAATCTCAGGAGGAATACTGCTTTTGGTTAGCATTTTCTTAGCTTTAATTAAACACCCCTTGCATACCCCGCACAGAGAACTACTTCAAGCATTTCAGGTTGTTGTTTACTCTTTCTTTGCTACTTTGGTAGTGTTACTGTTGTCCATAAATTTTCTTCCTCGCACCGGACTCTGGAAAAGAATAATTTTACAAGAGAAAGAATCTAAAGAAGAAGGTTACAGTACTATTGATTTGACTAAAGAAAATTTAATCGGTAAAATAGGTAAAACTATTACCTATCTTAGACCATCGGGTAAGGCAGAATTCTCGGGAAAAGTCCTGGATGTAATCAGCGAAGGTGAATTTATTGAAAAGGATAAAGAGGTAAAAGTCATAAGTATCGAAGGAGCAAAAGTAGTAGTTAAATCGATTTAATTCCTGATTTACAAATAAATCAAGGAATAAGATAATGCCTAATTGGTTATTGGTTTTAACGCTTATTTTATTAGGCTATGTGCTTTTAGCCATTGAGATTTTAATTATTCCCGGTTTTGGCATACTGGGAATGAGTGGAATTGCCTCTTTAATCCTTGCTTCCTATTTCGCTTGGACAAAATTAAACCTTGGATTAGGATTGATTGTTTCTTTAGGCAGTTTGATGCTTATTATTTTATCATGGAGGCTCTTTCCCAAAACCAAAATCTGGAAAAAACTCCGTTTGGAACATCAGGAAACGAAAGAAGCAGGTTTTAAACCCTTTAAAGGCGATTTAAGTAGTTTAGTCAACAAAATAGGGAAAACCATCTCACCTCTTCGCCCTGTTGGAATATGCTTAATTGAAGGGAAAAGAATCGATGCACTCTCTGAAGGAGGGGTATTCATTGAACAGAATAAACAAGTTTTAGTCATAAAAACAGAAGGCAATCGTGTCATCGTCAAACAAATTTAGTTAAAACCAGTTAACATTTAACCAAGAATGGAGGTGCAAAATGCCTGTATTTGTCATCGCTATAGTTATTGTAGCAACGCTTTTTCTCTTTGGCTATTTCATTCCCGTGCGACTCTGGATTGCGGCTATTGCCGCAGGAGTAAGAATTTCTATCTTCAGTCTAATCGGCATGCGCCTACGCAATGTTGACCCGCGGATTATTGTTCCCGGTCTAATTATGCTCCATAAAGCTGGGCTTTCTATAAAATTGGATGGATTAGAAGCGCATTATCTTGCAGGCGGAGACGTAATTCGTGTCGTTAAAGCATTAATCTCTGCAGATAAAGCAAATCTCGACTTAAAATTTGAACGGGCCTGTGCTATCGACCTTGCGGGACGGGATGTTTTGGATGCAGTGAAAACTTCAGTAAATCCCAAAGTAATTGATGCCCCTAAAGAAGGAGTTCTGGCAGCAGTCGCCAAAGATGGCATAGAATTAAAGGCAAAAGCACGCGTAACGGTGCGTGCCAATATCGAACGGCTGGTAGGAGGAGCAACTGAGGAAACGATTATCGCCCGTGTTGGGGAAGGAATTGTTACTACCATCGGTTCTGCCGAGAGTTATAAAAATGTTTTAGAGAACCCTGATTTAATTTCTAAAACTGTTTTGGCAAAAGGGTTGGATTCGGGCACTGCTTTTGAGATTCTTTCCATTGATATTGCGGATGTTGATGTAGGGAAAAATATCGGCGCTCAGCTTCAGGCAGACCAGGCAGAAGCAGATTTAAAAGTTGCCCAGGCAAAAGCGGAGACAAGAAGGGCTCTTGCCGTAGCCCAAGAGCAGGAAATGAAAGCACGCGTCCAAGAGATGCGAGCAAAGGTGGTAGAAGCAGAGGCAGAAATTCCTAAAGCAATTGCTTATGCCTTTAAAGAGGGAAAACTGGGAGTAATGGATTATTATTCGCTACGAAACATCCAAGCAGATACGGAGATGCGGGAGCGAATTGGTAAACCGACTGAGGAGAAAAAGAAAGAAAAAGATTAAATATAAATTTATCTATAACAATCCGTTTGTAAAGAGGTAATTTAGGTAATGGAGAATTTATTTTTTCTATTTTTTATCGTTATCCTCTTTGTCTTACAATCGGTGGGACAAATTTTAGAACGCAAGAAAAGACATACACCTGTTGAAGAAAAAACTTCCCCCAAAAACCCCTTAGAAGACCTTTTGGAAACTCTGGAAATACCCTACGGGGAAGAAAATCTTCCTGCAGAGGTAGTGTTTGAAGAAAAAGAAAAAGCGCAAGAATTAGAAGTTGAAAAAATTCAAGAGATAAACTTAGAAAAAAAAGAAAAGGTTGAAGAAATAAAACTATCTAAAACAGAAAAGGGAGAAACAATCTCTCCCCATGAATTAGAAACTGCCATAATTTACTCTGCGATTATCGGACCTCCTCGAGCCTTGCAATTACGTCAAGGAGCAAAAAATAGACAGGTGCTTCACTAGTAAAAAGTGGTAGTAGAGTTTATGGGTATAAGAATTAATGCTGGAGTGGTGGAATGGCATACACGCCGGTCTCAAAAACCGGTGGGGTTACACCCGTGTGGGTTCAACTCCCACCTCCAGCATATAAATCTTAAAGCGTATTTTTAACTAGTTCTTTCTTTATTTTTCGGGTGGCAGTTTTGGGAAGGTCCTTGCGTATCTCAAATCCACGGATGTGCTTATAGGCAGCCAAACGTTCGTTTAAAGCCTTTACCTCTTTCTCCAAAAACTCCCTTATTTTATCTAAATCTTTATCTAACGTCAAACCCAGGTATTCTTCATGAGGAACAATTAAGGCATATACCTTCTCCTCGGGATAACCAAACTCTCTCTTACCAATGACGCATACTTCACGAATCGCGGGTTTCTTGAGTAATTCTTCTTCTAATTCTTCAGGATAAACTTTTAACCCCGATTCCAAAACAATTACATTTTTTTCTCTTCCCAGAATATAGAGAAAACCATGGCTATCTATTCTTCCTATATCACCCGTATAGAGCCAATTGTCTCTCAAAGCGCTTTTTGACTCCTGGGTATTTTTATAATAGCCAAGCATTACATTTTCACCCCTTACCAATACTTCTCCCGTAGCGAAATCGTTCTCGATTCTTACCTCTATACCCGGAAGAGGTTTTCCTACTGAACCGATGCGGTTTTCTAAAGGAGTATTCACAGAAATAACGGGAGAAGCTTCGGTTAGTCCATAGCCCTGTAATATTGTAATCCCCAAAACATCAAACCACCAAATAATAAAAGGAGACAAAGGAGCTCCTCCACTGACAAAAAATTTTAAACTCCTGCCAAAGCGCTCATGGATTTTTTTAAACATTATCTTACCCAAATTTAAATTAAACAACCGAAATACCGCACAGATTCCAAAACATAAATAAAAAATAAGTTTTTTCTTTAGGGAAATTTGTTTTATGTGTTTTAATATCTCCATACGGATTAAACGTAATATGCCAGGGACTACCATCACAAAAGTTACCTTCTCGTCCTTCATCGTATCTAAAATATAATCGGGTCTCAATGAACTGATATAAGTAATCTTCGCTCCCGAAGAGAATGGAGCAAGTAATCCGCAGGTGAGCTCAAACATATGAGAAAGGGGTAAAAGGGACAAAAAATTGTCCCGCCAATCCCATTGAAAAATCTTGCGTATCATTTTTATATTGCTCGTAATGTTACGGTGGCTAAGCATAACCGCCTTAGGATTACCGGTTGTTCCGGATGTGTAAACAAGCATCGCAAGGTCATCTACTGAAACTTCAGTAGAAGGTAAAAATGCAAAATCTTCCTTAAGAATATCAGAGAGACGGCATATCCCATCTCCCTCCCCATCATCAAAACAAATTATTTTCTCAAGTAAAGAGCTTTTGTCCATCTCTGAGATTATAGGGAGGTTATTTTTAGACACAAAGATGATCTTTATCTCCGCGTGCTGAAGAATGAATAAAATTTCCTGTGGCTTCAGATTGATATCAATACCTACTACTACTCCCCCTGCACTTAAAATGGCAAAATAAGCATAGACCCATTCGGGACGATTCTCCGACAAAATGCCAATAGGAGTTCCTTTCTCTATACCCCAATTCTTCAATCGCCAAATGATTTTCTCTACCTTCAACCGAATCTGAGCATAAAAAATGGCCTCTTTTTCCCCATCAGAGACCATCTGTATTCCTACTCTATCTTTAAATTTTTCTGTTGCTTCTGAAAAAATTTCAACAATCGTTTTCATCCGTATCTATTTTTATATCTTTTTCAAGCCGTATTCATCCGTTTTTCTCCTCCCATAATCCTATCTTCCGGTATTTATCGTAGCGTCTACTCAACAGTTCTTCTACAGGAATTTCTGAAAGTTCTTTCAGATACCTCTTTAAAGCTTTCTTAATTGTCTCGGCAGTCTCCTGAGGGTCATGGTGTGCCCCTCCTAAAGGTTCAGCCAGCACTTCATCCACAATACCCAATTCCAATAAGTCTTCAGCAGTTAGTTTTAATGCCTCTGCTGCTTCACTCGCTTTAGAACGTTCTCTCCATAAAATTGCAGCACAACCTTCGGGAGAAATTACTGAATAGTAAGCATTCTCTAAAATAAGAAGTTTGTCTCCGATGCCTATTCCCAAAGCCCCACCACTGCCTCCTTCACCGATCACTATCACAATGATGGGAATTTTGAGGTTAACCATTTCTCTTAGATTATAAGCAATAGAATGTGCTTGCCCTCTTTCTTCTGCTCCAATTCCCGGGTAAGCACCGGGAGTATCGATAAAAACAATTACTGGGATTCTAAATTTCTCTGCCATCTGCATTAAACGCATTGCCTTACGGTATCCTTCTGGGTGAGCACAGCCAAAATTACGATAGATATTTTCTTTTGTATCTCTTCCTTTCTGATGCCCCAGGACACAGACTTTTGTCTTTTCCAAGCGGGCAAAACCACACACGATTGCTTTGTCATCACCAAAGAGTCTATCTCCATGAAATTCTATGAAATCAGTCATCATCATATTTATGTAATCCAAGGTATAAGGTCGTGAAGGATGCCTTGCAATCTGAACTCTCTGCCAAGGAGTAAGATTCTCAAAGATATTATGCCGGATGGTCTCAAGTTTATCTTCGAGGCGTTTTATCTCTATAGAAAGGTCTATCTTCTTTGCCTCAGAAAATTTTCTTAATTCTTCAATTCTTCGCTCTAATTCTATAATCGGTTTCTCAAAATCAAGTCCATTCATTTTAGTAACCTTCGTTAATTAGTAAACATCTAACCACAGCTTTACCGCTGCGACTTTGGGAAACAAACTTTCAGAAGAACTGTTCTTCCCCCCCCCTCTATCCCAAATAGGTTTTTTCTAGTGCGGAATAAAAATATTCTTATTCCATAATGGTTACTTCCGTTCCGATAGGCAAAATAATATAGAGTTCTTCTACATCATGATTATACATCCTTACGCAACCTTGAGTAACATGCTTGCCAATTGTCTCGGGTTGGGTTGTTCCATGTATGCCGTATCCGCGTTCAGAAATTCCTAACCAGTGACTTCCTAAAATATTTTCCGGATCATCCGGGGAAATAACTTTACCATCTTTATACCATACCGGCTTGGTAATTTTGTTAATAATTTTAAAGGTACCCACAGGAGTGATATTATTTAGACCGGTGGAAACGGTATATACTTTAACCACTCTATCATCTGCCTTAAGGGTAAGGGTATTCTGAGATTTATCTACCAAAACAGAAAATTTTTCTTTAGTTATTTTTAGTTTCATCCCTGGGCGAAGAAAGGCATCTTCTTTAAGATTATTTGCCTTTCTAATAAGTTCTACGGTAGTATTAAACCGTTGAGCAATTTTAATTAGTGAATCCCCTTCTTTTACTTCATAAAGAAAAGCGTTTTCGGTGACAAGAGGAGAAAAAATAATCTTTATATTAAGCTTACCCAATTCTTCTTGGGCTTTCTTAATGATGTCTCCTGTCCCCGATTCTAAGATTATCTTTTCTAAAAGCTTTTTTGCTTCTAAGAAGCGATTAGCCTTCTCATAAAGCAAAGCGAGTTTAAACCAAGCATTATAAATTTTTTTATCCTTTCCAAAACTATCATCTATCTTCTCTAAATATTCTATCGCTTTGCCGAGACTTCCTCTTTTTTCCTCCTCTAATGCTTTTGTATATATCTTTTTAAATTCCCATCGCTTAGCGAACCCTTTTGATGGAAAAATCGTTACTAAAGAAACAATGCTGAAGAAGATTAAAACTAAAATAAATAACCCCAGCAGCGGACGTATAATCTTTTTAAAATCCTTCATTATTACCCTCCCTTTAATCTATTTATTAATCACATCCAGAGATTTCTATCCAGAGTCCTATATTGGATTGCTTCGGAGATATGTTCTGGGAGTATATTTTCTCTACCCGCTAAGTCAGCGATAGTTCGTGCCACTTTCAGTATTTTGTCATACGCGCGGGCAGAAATTCCCAATTCATCAATTGCCATTTTTAATAACTCTTGAGACTCTTTTCCTAACTGACAGAATTTCTTTATCAAGCGACTATTCATTTGTGAATTAAAATTTATGCCTGAGCTTTTTAAACGCTTAAGTTGTATCTTTCTTGCTCTATTCACCCTTTTCCTTATCTCTGAAGAAGATTCCCCTTCTTGTTTACCCAAGAGTTCTTTATATTTTAGAGCAGGAACTTCTATATGAATATCAATGCGGTCAAGAAGGGGTCCGGAAATCTTCGCACGATATTGCTGAATCCTCCGAGGAGTACAATGGCATTCACGAGATGAACCAAAATAACCACAAGGGCAAGGATTCATAGTGGCACAGAGTAGGAAACGGGAAAAAAAAGTCAATGTCCTACTGGCACGAGAAATGGTAATTTTCCCATCTTCCAATGGCTGTCGCAAAACTTCTAAGGCATCTCGATGAAACTCCGGAAGTTCATCTAAAAATAAAATACCATTGTGAGCAAGGCTCACTTCTCCGGGCTTAGGAATTGCCCCTCCTCCGACAAGAGCAATGTCCGAAGCGGTGTGATGAACAATGCGAAATGGCCTCTCGGTAACCAGTGCCTCTCCTGAAGAAATAGCTCCTGCTACACTATAGATCCGTGTGGTTTCCAGACACTCCTCCCAAGTCATTTCCGGAAGGATGGTAGGGAGTCTCTTTGCCAGCATAGTTTTACCCCCACCGGGTGGCCCAATCATAAGGATGTTATGGTAACCCGTAGCAGCTATCTCTAAAGCGCGTTTAACGAATTCTTGTCCTTTAACCTCAGAGAAATCCACTTCGTAATGGGATAATCTCTTTAACAATTCCTCCCTATCCAGTTTATATGGAATAATCTCTATTGCCCCATTTAAAAAAGCCACTGCCTCCGATAAGCTTCTCACCGCATAAACTTCAATTCCCTCTACCACTGCTGCCTCTTTCGCATTATCCAAAGGGAGAATCAACTTTCTCAAAGGACCATTCTTTAAATATAAAGCAATGGGTAAAACTCCTTTTATCTTTCTTACCTCACCATTAAGCGCAAGCTCTCCTAAAACAACAAATTCTTTTAATCTTTCCGAATTTATCTGAGAGGTAGCAGCAATAATACCTATAGCAATAGGCAGGTCAAAACTCGGGCCTTCTTTTTTTATATCTGCAGGAGCAAGATTTACGGTAATTTTCCGCGGAGGATATGCAAATTGAGAATTTTTTATTGCTGCCTTAACCCTATCTTTGGACTCTTTAACTGCAGTATCCGGAAGTCCTACCACAGCAACCGTAGGAATTCCTCCTACCACATCCACCTCAATCTCCACTCCATAGGCTTCTAAACCTAAAACCGAAGCAGAATAAACTTTGGAAAGCATAGGTAATATTTTATGAAAATAGGTATTAAACTGCAAGAGATTTATGTATAAGGCTATTTTATAATCAAGCTTCGAAAGTAAAGACTACCTTTTGGTTCTTTCTCGTTTTCTAAAGGCAGGATTTTAACTGCTAAAGTGAAAGTTCCGGGTTTAGCAAGTTTAAACCAGTCTATATTAAAACCTCCTACTCCCAAAGGAATCTCTACTACATTCCATTGATTACGGCATCTCAAATTCTCCGTAATGTTATAAGAACCAAGAACCTCCTCGGTTTCACTAACTACTAATTCAGTAATTATCATATAACCGCTTATATTATCCTTAGCTAGAACTTCCAAGAGAATTTTTGTTTCTAAGCTAAAAATTTCCCTCATCGCCGGACCAAACCAGAACCATAATCTCCCTTCTCCTTCGTAGCTAAATTTCAATGCCCTAACAGTTCCCTTTCCCAAAACTAGCTCGCTGGTTTCTACTTTTAATTTTCCTGAGCAATCACCTTGGGAACACTCTTTTTTACATTTTTTATCCTCACAAAAAACCCCAAAACCCTGAATTTCTTCAGAAAGAACGAAGTAATTCTGCTGCGGAGGCTGGGAATATGAAAAATAGACCTCTACCTCGCCTAATTTTATCTCTCTCAATTCCTTATCCATGGTTATCTTTTAATTTAAACACTATTCTCATTTTCTTATCTTTCACAAAGTTCTTACCCACGTTCCCGAAAAGTTTATGATAGATAAGTACTTGATTTATAAAAAAACTTATAAATGAAACTCTCGAAAAAAGGTAGGAAATTAATCTAAAAATATAACTTAAACAAAGTTCACTCTAAAATTCCTACGGTGTGATGGATTTTGAGAAATTTCTCTCCTAATTCAGGATCAAATTGTTTACCTAAATTATCTTCTATCTCTTTCAAGGCGTTTTCTTTGCTCATTTTCTTCCTATAGGGACGACTGGAGGTCATTGCATCATAGGCATCCAAAAGAGTAAGAATTCTTGCTTCAAAAGGAATTTCTTTTTCTCTCAAACCTTCCGGATAACCATTCCCATCATAATGCTCGTGGTGATATTTCACCAAGGGAATAAGTTCTTTTAATAACCCTAAAGGGATAAGAATCTCCACTCCTTTTTTGGGATGTTCACGCATAATCTTCCATTCTTCTTCATCAAGGCGAGTAGTTTTACTGAGTATAGAATCCGAAATATTTATTTTGCCAATGTCATGTACACCACAGGCAAATTGAATCTTCTTAATCTCTCTTTCTGAAAGTTTTAATTGCATAGCAAATCGAAGAGCATATTTTGTGACTCTTTCAGAATGCCCGCGTGTATATTTACATTTGGCTTCAATGGCATTGGCTAATACCTGGAGGGTATGGATGTAAGAATTTTGCAATTCTCCATTTAATTTACTATTCTCGATGGCAACCCAAGCCTGTGAAGTAAGGATACTAAGTAGTCTTAAATCAACTTCACTAAAAGAAAAACCTTCTCCCCAACCACTCAAGTTTAAAACACCCCAGATTCGATTCTTCCCCTTTATAGGTATACTGATGAAATTTGGAGATTGATAAATTTCCCAGTCAATTTTCCCCAAATTTAAATTACTTTTCCGAATATCTTCACTAGAAATAATATTCGCCTTCTCCATAACTAAACCGGGGATGCCTTCCCCTTTTCTCAATTTTATTGTCTCAAAGAGCGCTTGGTTTAATCCTTTAAGCGCTTTTATCCTCAAACATCCTTCCTCATCATCAAAAAGCATAAGTGAACCTGTTTTAGCATTTATTGCCGAGGCAGTAGCGTTTAAAAGGTCATGCAAAAATTCTTCCAACTCAAAATCAGAACAAATAGTCCGACTTACCCTGTCTAAATGAAAAAGTTGCTGAAGACGCTTATCCAATTCCCTGGCAGTTTCTTTGAGGTCGCGCAGCAAGTTTTTATTTTTCTCTGTTAACTTCCTCTCTTTTATCGCACGTTGAATAATCGCGATTATTTTTTCCACCTCAAAAGGCTTAATTATATAATCATAAGCGCCTTCACGAATCGCCTCGATAGCGGTTTCCAAAGAAGCGAAACCAGTAATAATAACCACCGGGATTTCTAAGTCAATCTCTTTAACTAAACGCAGAAACTCTATCCCACTCATCGTCGGCATCTTGATATCGGTAATTACCAAATCTATGTTGTCTCTCTTTATCAAAGCAAGGCCCTCTTGAGCCTCTGCGGATAAAATTGTCTGAAACCCCCCGAGATCTAATATATCTCTCAATGTTTCCAAAATCAAAGGGTCGTCGTCAACTACTAAAATTTTTGCACCCAAATTATGTTCCATTGCAAAGACTATTTTCTTTCTCTATCTTTTCTTCTTCCGCCGCGGACTTCTTATTAATGGGAAACCTAACCGTAAAGATAGAGCCTTTATTTTCTATGCTCTCAACTAAAATGGTGCCTTCGTATCTCTTCACAATATCCTGACTTACTACTAATCCCAACCCCATACCACCGCTTTCTTTCTTGGTGGTAAAAAAGGGGGTAAAAATTTTTTCCAAATCACCTTTCTTTATTCCGCAACCTGTATCCATAAATTTTATGTATAAAGAATCGTTATCTCTACCTGTCTTAACACGCAATTCTCCACCCTTGGGCATCGCATCTTGGGCATTGAGAACAATATTGATAAAAACCTGTTTTATCTGGTGAGGCTCACAGGGAATAAAAGGTAAATGCTCAGCGTACTCTTTAATAATTTTAATCCCTTTTAGTTCCAGTTCATGAGCTAGCAAAGAGAGTGCTTCTTCCGTTAACTGATTTATATCACAAAGAGTATATTTATCTTCTTGTCGGCGTGAAAGCTCCAGCATCCCCATAATAATTTGGTTGGAATGTTCTATTTCCTTTTCAATAATCTCAATGTGTTTCTTAACCTTCGGGTCTTTTGTATCCATGCTTTTTTTTATATAATAAATAGATATATTCATAATCCCCAAAAGATTTTTTACTTCATGGAACATAGAAGGAGCGATTTTCCCCAAAGAAATTAATTTGGTTGCCTGCGATAAGGTTTCTTCAAGTTTTGCGCTTTTCTTCTCTGCCTCTTCTAACTTCTTAAGAAGGTAGGATTTTTGTCTCTCTTTATCTTTTTGAAGGAGAGCGTTCTGAATAGATGCTTTGAGACTCTCTATGCTTATGGGTTTTAAAAGATAGTCAGAAATTCCTAACCGCAGGGATTCAATTGCCGAATCTAAATTAGGATAGCCTGTTATAACTATGACCGCAATGTGGGGTTTTATTTCCTTAACTGCAGAGATTAAATCAAGACCACTGCTTCCTTTTAAACGGAGGTCTAAAAGCAAGAGGTCAAATTCAATATTATGGAGGAGTCTTAAAGCCTCCTCTTTATCCGCGCTGGTACTAACCGCGTAACCTTCTATCTCCAGCACATCAAAGAGTGCAGAACGCATATTCTCTTCATCATCCACCACTAAAATTCTTTTCTTCTCCGTAACCATATAAAGTAGTAAATACTATCTCCGTTCGCCTTTAATAAGCATCATCGCTTCTGAGCGGGTTTTTTCATTCTCCTTGAAAATCCCTCTTACTGCAGAAGTTACAGTGAGAATACCCGATTTTTTTACCCCTCTCATCGAAAGGCAGAGATGTTCCGCTTCCACCACCACCATGACTCCTAGTGGCCGAAGTTTTTTCATCACAATGTCGGCAATCTGAGTGGTGAGTCTTTCTTGAACCTGAAGACGCTTAGAAAGAACCTCAATTACTCTTACCAGCTTGCTCAAGCCCGTTACCCTCCCTCCTTTAGGAAGGTAAGCTATATGCACCTTCCCTATAAAGGGAAGAAGATGATGTTCGCAAAAACTGTAAAGAGGAATATCTCTAAGTAAAATTATTTCATCGTGCTTTTGGTCTAAGATAACTTCTAATTCTCGTGTAGGGTCTTTTTTAATGCCCGAAAACACTTCTGCATACATTTCTGCTACCCGACGAGGTGTTTCCTGCAGGTCTTTTCTCCGAGGATTTTCCCCGATTGCTTCCAATATATCCCGAATTGCTTGCTCTATCTTTATTTTATCCATACTATAAGAAAGATTATTTCAATACTAACACCTGCGGACGAATCATTCCTCCATAATTACGGGGTGGTTTTATCTTTTTCAAAAGGTCCAATTTATTCGCTTTTTTTAGTTCTTCATAGATTAAAATCCAAGCGCAGTCTTTGTTCCTATCTGCTTCACATTTCCCCTTATTTTGTCCACCGCAGGGACCATTTAATAATCCCTTAGCACAACGGGTAATCGGACAAATTCCTGCGGTAAATTCTAGAATACAATCCCCGCAGGCAGAACAGTATTCAAAAAATCCTAAACCCGTAGAATCGACTGCCCCCATAAACAAAGTATTGGTTGCGGGATGGATAATTTTATCCTGGCGCAGATTTATTTTAACCGATTGCACCCCTAAACCACAGGCCATAATCAAAAAAGAATCTGCTTCCGCAATTTCCTTGCTGTGTTTTGCCAATTCAATCTTTATCTGTGCAGAAATACAAGGAGATTTAGGAATGGAGTATCCTGCTACTCTATATCCTTCTTTTTCTAATTTTTCTTTAATCGCTAAAACCTCAAATTCTCCCCCTGATTTGCAAGTGGTAGAACATTCACCGCACCCTATAATAAATAATTTTTCACCTTTTTTAAAATAAGAACTTATTTCCTTCCACGGTTTTAGTTGAGAAATAATCATTGTGAAATTTAAGAATAAAGATAAAATGAATAACCCCACTTAATTTCCCTTAAAGTATAACAAAAGAGCAAGGGATTTACAAATGTTTTTTGAGAAAGGGGTTAAATTATGGTTTATTCCCGATTGGCAATATCAAAACCAATAAAAACCAGACCATCTTGTAGCGGATAGAAGGTAAGATGGGAAATAATACCGTGTGCTTCCTCTTGTTTAAGAAAAATAAATATCTCTCCGGAACTTAAAGATGTTGTGGCCATTCTTAAATGACTAAATCCGCGATTACGTGCTTCTTTTAAAATTAAACTAAACAGTTTATTTAAAATTCCTGAGTCTTTATAAGGGGAAGCTATATTAACCTCAATTTCGGCTATATTTATATAGGGTATCTGAGGGATATATAAAGATATCCTTCCCGCCACCATTTCTTCACCACTATCTGCATCACTATTTACCTCTGCTATCATCGCTCTCATTTCCACTGTAAAGGGTATTGCTTGTGAAGGACCCGCTAACATAAGAGGCAGAATTTCTTCTCTATAGATTTTATACCCAAGCCCATTTTCTGTTTTAAATAAACCAACAAGCTCTCTGCTTCTATTCCTTACTTGCGTCTGTAAAACCTCTTTTACCCTTCTTATCCCAATAAATGCGCCATCTCTAAGAAGATTAGACCTGTTAAGAAATAACGAAAATAAAATAACTAATTCTAAATACCCAATAATCTCTTTTAATACTTTTAGCTTCATATCTGTAGAGTATATTTAAGAAATAATTTTATTTATACAAAAATCGAAACTAAAAAGCTGTTAAGGGATAGAAAAATATTTATTGCGTAATTCATCTATTCTTCTTGCTACATAGCGCATTGCACCCAAAAGGTCTAACCGGAGTAAGTTCATCTCTTCCCTAAAGGAAGTGTTAGTGGAATAACGAAGCAAAGTCTCGCTTAGAAATTCCAAAATTTGATCTGGCGTACCTTCTCCTATTATCTTAATAAATCCTTTCTCTGACTCACTGTCTAAACTGCGCAATAAATCTCTAATCCTATCCTGATGGCTTTTTATCTTTAGAAAAGCAACCAAACTTTTACTTAACTCACTACCTTGAACCTGCGAGATAAGCGAATAAAAATCTTCTTTTTCTAAAAGCGGAATTAACTTCCCCATTCTTTCTCCGGCCTGAATTAAACTTTCTCTAAACACCTCTCCCAAAGGCTGGATATCACTTATCTTATCCAAAGGAAGAGTTGTATCAATTTCAATTATCTTCTGTCCTCGCTCTTCTGCCAATTTTAAAGCCTCAATTTTCCCGGGAATAATATGATTATCCTCTCCAGGCACAACTATCTTATCCCAATTCCAGATAGTTGCTTCGGGAATATACCCCCGCACTTCACTATCTCTCACCATTCTCCGCGGTAAACGCGTATCTCGTTCAGCATTCACAAAAAACATAAGCCTTACCACCTCTGGAGGAATAATATCCCCATCTCGCTCTTTATTAGTCATCCGAGGAGTCAAGGCATGAATTCCTTCTACAATCAAAACTTCTCCTTCCAGAAGCTGAATCGGATCTTTACCATCGCTACTTTTTCCGGTCTTCATATCAAAGTGAGGAGGCGTTATCTCTTCTGAGGTAGTCAAAAGTATATGCAAGTGTTTTTGAAATTTATCAATGTCTAAAGCCTCAACACTATCAAAATCAAAATTGCCATCTGGGGAAGTAGGCATCTTCTCACGGTCTTTATAATAATTATCCAAAGAGATATACTTTACGTTTATTCCGTATCCTCTAAGCATTGCAGTAATAAAATCTGTCGCAGGAGATTTTCCTCCCGCGGAAGTACCTCCTATAAAAATTACCCCTTTCCTCCCTGAAACTGAACAAATACCTGACTCAATAAGTGCGTCCAAGATGCGTTGAAACATTGCAGGCGTCAAACCAAAATATTTCCATTCCACCTTTGCCTCTTTGCTACCTCTTATGTAGCTGAAATCAAAATCTCTGATGCGACGAGATAATACAGAAATAACAAAAATATCTGCAATGTGTAAATATCCGAAAGAGAGATTAAGGATAAGAAAAATAAGCAGAATCTTGAATGGCTTAACAAAATATTTTAGTTTTTGGTTTGTCAGTTTCATATCCTAATATCTATTTTAAAATAAAAAATTAAAGAACCATCTTTCTAAATAAACTATATCCTCAAAAATCCACTTTGTCAAGAGAAGCTGTCAAATAATTTACTCAACCGGTAAATAAACCCCTATACCAAAAATTTTAACAGCCCCGAGCCTTATCTTCTGTTTTTCTTCCGCCATTCAGAAGGATTCTCAAAGGAAGGAGTTATTTTCTTTGCCGCCTCTAAGATTTGAGCGGATAATTCTGTAAACCCATTATCTCCATAACGGGAAACGGTTTCATACCCTAACCCCCTCCTTATTAATTCTAAAGAAAGGGATTCCCCATCAATAAAAATGTGTCCTAAACTTCTTCCGTATTTATCCTGCTCCTCAATTAAAACTAATTCTATCCTTGTCCCTTCCTGTAAGCGCTTAATTACAAAATCCTTGGCTTCTGTGGCATAGGGTTCTTGTCCTCTCCCTCCAAAAGTATCTGTTGCAAGTTCAGGACAATCAACTCCCAGTAGCCTAACTCTTTCATCATCATAGTGCAGGGTATCCCCATCGACAACCACTATCTTTTGCTTATCTAAAACAATTAGTTTATGAACGGCGTTTATAGAAGGAGAGAGGGAAAACGCTCCTACTATGTCTTTAATTCGCCTTGCTCCGAGAGAGACCTCCAGATTTCCTGGGCAACTGTGGCTAGAAAAAGAAAAAAAGCAAATTACGAAAGTTAAACAGAGATAAACCGTAAATAATGTCTTTTTTCGAAAATGCCTAATTTTCATTTAAACCTCTTATAAAACTTATTTTTATTTATACTCCCTTTAGAAAATAAAGTAAACAAATCTTCTTAAGGTAGAGTAATTTTTACCATACATTTTCGCTCTGTATCCACTACATAAATAATGTTTCCCTCCTTAAATATTTCTTTTGGCATTATAATGCTCCCAGGGGCAATGTACCGATGATAAGAACCGTCTCTAATATGAAAAATTTCCAAACATCGCTTATGCCAATTAGTTACATATCTCAGTTCTCCCTCCTGCACAACCATCCTTCCTCTTAGCTCTATAGCAAAATTTCTATCCAATTCTTCAAAGGAGACATATTCCACCCGCACTGTTGCTGTTTCCCATTGACTATATAGGGAAGATTCCTTCATTTTCTCCATTATCTTCTTTACAAAACCAACTAGATTATTTATGGTAGGTTTTCCACCGTCATTTTGGGAAGATAGAGCATTGTTTTTAATTTCCTGCCTAACTAAGCTCACAAACGACTCTAATTTATCAATATTTTCTTCCACAATTTTAATATCCAATTCCCACTCCGATAAAAACCTCTCGAAACCTGCGGCTAAAATATTAAATGTCTGGCTTTGGCTAAATCCATTCTTAAGCGAATGATAGGTAATGGTTATTGCCCATTCACAGAGCGCCTGCCCCACGGAAAAATAAAGGTAGTCATCAGGAATAATCTCAGAAACATGCGCAAAATCTCTAAGTCCTGCCAATCCCATATTGGCATATTTAAGGCTATCCTGAAGATTTTCTATCCCGCCGATAGGTACATAGTTCCATAACCATTCTCTGCCACTATTTTGCTCATGGGTAAGCGGAGAAAGAGACCGATGGAGATAACCTGCTTTAAGCAATCTGGCAAACTGGCTCAGAGAAAGCAATGCACACTCCATCATTTTCTCTGGGTCGTTGATATTCTCAGGATAAATAAAGTATTCCTGCGGTACAATATAGCTTATGTATTTGCCCGAAGCATCCACTTCCTCGGGAACATAAAGAAATTTACCTCTATATTCAAAAATATACTCACCGTCTTCACCCTTGACTAACAAAGGAGAAATTTCTATACCCTTATCTCTTAACTCTTGTATCATACTTGCTTCCTGTGTTAGTTCAGTAATAGATTCTCCTTTCTTGAGAAACTTAACTGCCTGCACAAAGCCGTTACCCAGGGGTATAACCGCTGTACGGGAATACCATCTCGCGGGAGAAAGGTTTTCTATAGCTTCCTGTAATTCTTCAGCTGATAAAGGAAAAGGATATAAACCTTCTCTTATCTCTTCGCTGAATTTAACCCTTCTTATTAAAAGAGTAATCTGAGATAATCCAACCCGCTGGGGGGTAAGTAATAAAGTTTGCAAAGATAATAAACCCAAAATATATAAAGGTTTAAATCTAAAAACCATCCTGACCAAGTCTGTTTTTTTCATCTTACATTAAAAAATAAAAGCCCCCCTTATCAAAGAATAGCATTAAAAACATGTACCGTCAAGGCGGGCTAACAAAAGGAAGTTAAAGAAAGCATCCTGCAGATAAAATACCTTTAGATTCTATATCATTTCTGCGCCTTCGCATCACGCTCTACTATAACATTTATCTTTTCTGCTAAATTCCTACCAATGGCTATTCTGCTACCATCTACTTCTATTAAAACCGGACCTTTAAATGGTTCTTTATAAAGAACCTTTATCATAGACCCTACGCGCAACCCCATGCTCGCTAAACGCAACCGATAACCCCTCCCCGGTTCAGCAAAAGAATCTATTATAGCTCTTTCACCGATTTTTAGATTATCCAGAGTAAGAGTATAGCTTTTTCTAACGCCGGGTTCTTTAATTCTACGCTGTAAAGAAAACTCAATCCACTCGGAACAATTTACTATTTTAAAAATTTCAAATAAAATAAAAATTAATATAAATCCGCTTATTTTTCTTACGATATTTAAAGTCTCATTCTTAGTTACATGCATTTTAGCCCATTATTTTGAGAAACTTTACCTCTTGTTTTTTAATACAACATGCTCCAATTATCTATATTTTCACATTCTAAAGACTAGTTTGCAAGTAATAAGGATAGATTTTAAGGAGATACATTTAATCTTCTAATTTCTTCTAAAATAATATCCAAATCAGGCCAAGGGTTAATTTCAAAAAATTTAACTTCTATTTCATTTACAGCGTAATCTTTAATCCGTTGACCGAAATCAACATTATCTAGATAACCCGCATTGCTTTTTGTTCCCATCCCTTCTCTAATTATCACCACCTTATGAACATCATTTGCCCAAAGTTCCTCTACCGTAGGCAATTCCTCTGGCTCAATGACATAAGTATTATCTAAAGACCTATGCATGCTAGGTCTATCCCCACGATGTAAATCTAAAATAAAAACAGGAGGTGCATCTTGAGTTAATGTTGGTTTAATTTTTGCAAACTCTGCAGAAAAATAAAGTAAAGTAGCCAATTCCTGAATTGCATGCACATTCGAACCCATTGGCCACAATGGTTCCACATCCGCTAAAATTATCGGGCGAAATCTCAATTGCTTAACCAACTCCATCGCCACCGCTACACTATGCGCTCCTCCCATATCCACAATTACCATTGTCTGTCTATCTATATAGCCATCTTTTAATATCTTCCTAAAGGCTTCTACCGCATTAATCTCTCCCTGACTATAACGGGGAGAAATTCTATCCTTATATAATTCTAAAGTAGTAAGCAATTTTAATTGCTGATATTTACCAAACGGCAAATACTCTTCTTGAGACCAAAGTTCGATAAATTTAGAAACATCAAGATAAATCCGCCATTCTTTGCTACCCTGGCTATCTTTATCTTGTGCTCCTATAATTGTAAGAGGGGCGGAATATGGCGCTATTACTGCGCTGATATTAGTTTCTTGAGAATTGCTATTTAATTCAACCAATGCCCAACAACGAACTGTAAAAAGAAATACTTCCAGTAGTAAAACCAATATTTTTATCGTTTCTTTCATATAAATAAAAGTTTACTTCTATCTATATCCTGAAAATACAGTTATTACTCTTTCTCCTTGGATTGCTCCCTTCTCGATAGGAAAAAATAAAATATGTTTATTATAAGCAAAACCAAATCTCTTCATGAGGGCGATGATTTCACTTTCGCCAACCTCCTCCCCATCTTGGCGGGAGGATTTATAATGGGTCAAAATTATCGCACGACAAGAGGGAAACATAGCCGCTTGTTCTATAATCCACGCAGGTAGTCGATAATAATATGGACCTGTATTGGATATAATTAGCTCTACTCTATTTATAACCTCTTGTGGTAACCCTAGATAAATATCTTCTTCAGTAACTGTATGGTGAAATAGTTTCACCTCCCCGTCTATACCTAACCTATAACCATTTAAGCGGATTATCTCCTCTGCTTTTTCCAAGCAATATTCTTCAGCCTCTACTGCAAAGATTTCTTTTGCTCCTAAACGCAAAGCTACTAAGGATAGAATCCCAAATCCAGAACCGATATCTGCCACCACTTTATCCTGAACACCGTTCTTAAGCATGCCCACAATAGCAGACAGAGTTGTAAAATCTATAAAAGGAAGGGGAATCTTATAGAAAAAATCTATTACTTCTATTCGTGACTGCCAATGGTTATCAGGAGAGACATAAAAAATAATATTTCTGCCGTATTTTTTCAAAAATTCTTCCCCTAAACAGGCGTAAATTTCCTTCCAAGAAAAACCCTCTTTTTCTGTATTTAAGAATACAAGAGGACCGAGACGTACATATTTCCCTTGATAATCATATTCAAAATCAATGCTTTCGTTATTAAAAACCCTTCCCTCCCCATCATCTCTGCCATACAAAATTTCACCTTGATATGTATCTCCTATAGACAATCTCCTGATAATTTCTGCTCCCAATTGTCTACTTTCTTCTACTGATAAAAAAACCGCATTTTTCATCTCGCTTGTTGCATATTTTGTCCGACGAGCAAAAACAGGACTTGCACAGAACATACCCAAGGCAATATACAAACATAACTGTCTAAAGATTTTAAACCTAAAATTGTTCATTTGATGATTATCCTTTTTATCCCAACTCTTTATTCCCGCAACTATTTAAATAAATCCATAAATATACCTTCTATATAAAATATGGCTGACAAATCTACACCTGTCAAGTGTGGCAATCTATGGCGGGAAAGAATAGCTATTATTTTGTTTTTTTATTTGTATTTATCGCAGGTTTGATAGATGAGAGAGAGATAATCGGAAAAAATAATATATCCCAACATATAAAATTGCAATTCAATCTCTCGTTGTATTTCGGAAACCAACTGCGGAATGTTTATTTTTCTAAAGTCAATCCCCAGTAGACCGTAATATAACCTAATCTCTCTTTGGATATCTTCGGCGGTGGGCTTTTGGTAAATTGGTTCCTTGAATAAATCATATACCTCTGAACCTTCATATTCAACCTCGATTATCCCCCCATTAATATCAAACTGTATTTTTAAGCCAGTGGGTCTGCCTGTGGGAGCATAAATATAATTAGCCTGTCGGAATAAATTAAATAGCGCACTGACTATACCTCCGTTAATACCCGTATCACAGGAGTAGAGAATTATAGAACCTCCTTCTTCTAGGCATTCTTTTACTCCAAACTTTTCTAATAGCCTAAAATCAGATAAATCAGCAATATATTCTCCTACTTCCTGGGGATTACCATGACCATTCAAACAAATTATAGAGGCCTTAACACCATTTTGAGGGTCAGTAGAATCTACTAATGCTGTTAACAACTCAAATAAATTATCCACCTCGTAATATAGCACAAAATACCCATGGTCTATAAGAGCGCTGGTTTCTAAATCACTATTAAAAGCTCCATTGAAATCGCTTACAGGATAAATTTGAATTGCCAGAGGGTTGGGATAAGTAATAGGCAAACCTTGCTGTATCTTCTCTTCCAAATATTTCCTGTTGGTAATCAAACTGTCCCAGCTTTTTTTGGAAAAGCGTGTAGCCCAAACAAAACCAAAATGCCACATATCTTTAAAATCCCTTAAAATATCTTCCAATTTCTCACCTTTAATTAATCTGTCTGTGAGGACTTCAAGAAATGTAGCACTATATTTGACATCTCTGTGGCGGGTATTATCAATAATCTCTTTAAAAACTTTCCACTGTTCAGAAAAACTTCCTATGCCGTAATTCTTTAATGCCATAATGGCGTTGGGTAAAATAGCTCTTACTTCGGGAAGAAAGAAAAAATAAGGTTCCTCGGCAATGTATCTACTAATTTCCTCTTCAGTCGTTCCACAATCGCGCATTGCCTGGATGACAAGGCCAAGCAGATTATCAAAAATATTAGTTGCTGTTGCCTTATCCTCTAACCCCGAAGGCGCAACTACTCCAAAACGGGAAACATCTTCTGGATTATGTAAATTATAATACTTACTCAAAAGCAGAAATTTATTTACTGCCACACTGTATTCTTCTTCTGTTAATTTCTTAAATTCAACTTCTCCACTACTTTTATCTAAACGCACTATACCTGTATGAGCAATTCTTTTGCCCTCCAACGAATGAAAAACATACTTATCCCCTGATAAAACCCAATACCCACCCATTTCTTCTATTGCCTGACGATAGGCTGCTATCTGGAGAATATGGTCATCGTAAATTTTCGGGGAAGTCTTAAAATCAACTAGCCACAATTCTCCTTGAATTAAACAAAGCGCATCTATAGTTCCTGCGTACTTATAGGTAGGTGATATTACTACTGCCTCTGAAGCAACCAAGGTTGGTTGCGCCTCATTAAACCATTTCGCAAATGCAGCCTGAAAACCTCCTCTATCAGCTAAGGATACATAAGGAGCGGTGTCTTGTGAACTGGAAGCATGTTTCTGCCCACTTAATGCTTGGCTTATAAAACTGTGCGTCTCTGTCCC
Source organism: Candidatus Omnitrophota bacterium (assembly GCA_023819145.1). Classification (NCBI taxonomy): domain Bacteria; kingdom Pseudomonadati; phylum Candidatus Omnitrophota; species Candidatus Omnitrophota bacterium. The sequence continues at coordinate 120,067 of JAMWCW010000003.1, read as the reverse complement.
GGTTGTCGCTGCTCTATCCCTTTCTCTCAAAGCCTCTTGATAATAGCGGTAAGAATCTTTGGGATTGGGAGTTATATTATTCTCTGCTAAATATGTGATTACCGTTTTAATCGCCCAAGGGATAAGTGCTGGCTTATCCAAAAGGTTTAAGATTGCATGGACAGAAGGGTATTTTTCGCCATTAACGGTATAGGTATGGTTTGCTTTATTAAAACGGATTTCATATGCGTAAGGTGTTATAGCAGAGGCTCTACTATCTTTACTCCGCCTTGCCTCAGATATATACGGAGAAAAAACAGAATAAGCAATAATTATAATGATATATAATAAATTTTTGAACATCCTAAATCACGAAAGATTCATTTTAAATCGGAAAAAATTCTCAGACATTCTTACATATAAGATATGGCTTATATCGAATGTTTTGTCAAGGTAGGAAAGATATTCTTTAGGAAAGGTAATCTTGAAAGAGGCTCCGTTGATATTTGGGAAACAGAAGCCTAATTCTAGTGGGCTAGTTTATAGAATAAATCCTTATAGAAATCTAAAGTAGGGCCATAACTAAACTCGCGAAAATGTTCTAGGAACTCAGTCTTTGTCATATTACCGAAAACCAAATGCTCAAAGAAATTACCTGCTAAGCGAATAAACGACGGAAGAAGAAAAAGGAGCATAAAAAGAATCAATAAAATCTTAAAAATATCGCTCATCTTTAACCTAAACCACTTCTATGGTAGAAGGAGGTTTAGAAGTTATATTATAAGTTACACTTACTACTTGAGGAATCGCTTCAGTAATTTTCTCTGCTAGCCTAAATAATATTTCATAAGAAAGTTCCGTAGGTGAAGCGGTTACCGCATCTTTACTATCCCAACACCTTACTTCAATCTGGTAACCAAACTCTCTTTTTCCGTTTTTTATCCCCGTAACTTTATCTTCATGTAAAACTGCCAAATACTGAAAAGCTCCTACCTCAGAAAGTTCTTCCTCAACAATTTTTGTTGACTTTCTTACTAAATTAATTTTCTCGGGGGTAACTTCTCCAATCACTCTCGCAGAGAGGGCAGGACCGGGAAAAGGAGGTCTTTTGTATATTTCCTCCGGCAAACCCAAAGCTCGAGCAACTTCTCGCACCGCAGGTTTACGCAATTGTAAAAGCGGTTCAATAACTCTGTAACCAAATTGTTCTTCGGTATCTATGCCCAATTGTTCTAATATGTTGTGCTGTCTTTTTATCCCCGCTACCGTTTCCTCAATATCCGTATAAATTGTTCCATGCAGAAGAAACTTTGCTCCTGTTTTTTTCACCAACTTTACAAAAACATCACGATAGAATGCTCTGGTAATGGCCTCGCGCTTCTCCTCAGGATCAGTTATTCCCTTTAAAGCAGAAAAAAATTCTTTACGTGCGTCTATAATCTCTACTGGAACCCCTAAGCGCTTAAAGAGAGACACTACCTTCTCTGACTCTCCCTCACGCATTAGTCCATTCTCTATAAAATATGTTTTAAGACGTTCTCCAAGGGCCTTGAACCCAAGCATGGTAACTACTGAAGAATCTACCCCACCTGATAAAGCGTTTATAGCAATCTCTTTACCTACAGTTTCTTTAATCTCTTTTACCTTTTCTTCAATAAATTTATTCACATCCAATTTCTCTAAAACTAACTCTTTTACTGCCATTTCGCTCTCCTTCTTTATGCTTTATGACCTTATTAATTAAGAATATAATTTTCCCACTAAAGTTGCAACTCTTCTTCCCAATTTTATTGCATTATCTAATGTTTCTTTATCAGGACTTCCGCAACAAGAAACTCCATAGTGTCCTGTAGCATCCAAAGGATCACCCACAATAATCATTCCATAAATAAGCATTGCCTGAATTATGGACATTAAGGTAGTTTCTTTTCCTCCGGCTTGGTCTCCACTGGTAGTAAAGGCTGCACCTATTTTGTTCTCCATCTTACTTCTTATGCCTACAAATTTATCAAAAATTTCTTTTAACTCCCCTGCCATCGTCCCAAAATAAACAGGAGAACCTGCAATAATTCCTTGAGAATTAAGAAAATCTTCTTTTGTTACTTGGGAAATCTCTTTTAACAAGCAGTCTACACCTTCTACTTCTCTAACGCCCTTTGCAATCTCCTCTGCTAAACGCTTAGTATTACCCGTCCTTGAATAATACACTACTAATACCTGCATTTTCCCTCTTTTATTCTTCATTACTCTTTCTTAGGAAGCTCAAAGGGAAAGGAAAATTTTGCTGAACCATCCTGCATAGAAAATTTTCCCCTACTACAACCGCTCAATACCAAAAAAATCAACAACATCAATATCCAACGCATTGCTTATATTAACCTAATTCATAAGGTCTGCTTCTGCTGGGAAAGGACCATATCTATAAAATTCTTTAACCTTCTACTGCGTATAGGATGGCGGAGCTTGCGCAATGCCTTCGCCTCAATCTGACGCACCCGTTCACGGGTAACCCTAAAAAGCGCTCCGACCTCCTCTAAGGTTCGCGGACAGCCATCACCAATTCCAAAACGATATTTAAGCACCCTTTTCTCTTTATCCGTAAGGGTATCAAGCACGGATTCTAACTGCTCTTTAAGCAAAGAGTAGGCAGTAGCATTTGCGGGAGATACTGCGGTTTTATCCTCAATAAAGTCTCCAAAATGCGTATCTCCTTCATCGCCAACTGGTGTCTGTAATGAAATGGGTTCCTGCGCAATTTTCAATATCCCTCTTACCCTATCCACAGGCATCTTCATCTCTTTAGCAATCTCTTCAGCGGTAGGCTCCCTTCCTTTTTCCTGCACGATATTCCGAGAGACGCGAATAAGCTTATTAATTGTTTCCGTCATATGCACTGGTATCCTAATTGTCCGCGATTGATCAGCAATTGCCCTAGTAATCGCCTGGCGAATCCACCACGTGGCATAGGTAGAGAATTTATATCCTCGACGATATTCAAATTTATCCACCGCTCGCATCAAGCCAATGTTTCCTTCTTGAATGAGGTCCAAGAAAGACAATCCTTTGTTGGTGTATTTTTTAGCAATACTCACTACCAGACGAAGGTTTGCCTCTACTAATGCCCTCTTTGCTCTTAGATAGCGCAATTCTTTTTTCTTGATGTCTACCATCCGTTCTTTAATTCTCTCATAGGACTCACCAAAGATAAGTTCAATTTTTTTCTTCTCGCGCATCAAGAGAGCAGTTATTGTACGTTTGCGTTTTTTTCTGAAATTGTAAATTTTGCGATTTATTTTTTCTATCTCGTCACAGAGTAGTTTCATCCTTTTCGCAGTTTCCTCAATCGCAGAGGGGGTAAGAAGAAATTGGTTAACGATCTTAATAATCTTATCTCTTTCGCGTGTCTGTTTCAATTTCTTAGCAAGTTTCTCAAGACGTTTAATCGTATCTTCTCGCGCCATAGAAGGTTCTTCATCTATAAACTCTTCTAAATTGAGTTTCCCTCCCAAAATTTCATCAATAATTTCCAATATAAGCTTCTTGGCAACTCTTGAATCTAGAACTGCCTGACGATAAATTTTCTCCCCCTCCTCAATCCTTTTAGCCAAAGAAATCTCTTCTTCACGGGTAAGAAGAGGAATTTGCCCCATCTGCCTAAGATACATCCTCACGGGGTCCTCCATCGGGAATACCTCAGGGAGAGGCTCGCCTTCTTCTACCGTTTCTACTTCTTCCTCAGGCAAGGAAACGGGTTTTATTTCTTTCACCGAGTCGACTATCTCAATATTCTCATTTCCCAGAATACGCAAGATCTCATCTATTTCCTCAGAAGAAACTACATCCTCAGGGATAATATCGTTTACCTCATCGTAGGTAAGATACCCCTTATCTTTACCTAAACTGAGAAGCTTGCGTATGTTTTCCGATCTTGTTTGTTTTAAACTATACTCTTTCATCTCAATCCCTCTGTCGTGCTAAGGCATTAAATTCTTTAAGCAATTCCTCAATGCGCTCCGTGTCACCTTTCTTCTGAGCATCGCTTATTTCTTCCTTAAGCCTTAAACAAATTTTCCGACGGTTGTCTTCTTTTAACTTCTTTACACAATCGGAAAAAACGGTATCAAATTTCTGTTCTGCTTCTCCAAAATCTTCTTCTACCAATAAACGCGTAAACACCTTATTTGCAGAAACTTCACCAAGATAATTTACAACTCTTGCTGGCTCTATAGGCTTATTTTCTTCCGCAAGAGTATAAAGTAAACCTATGATATTTTTTATTTGTGGGCTAAGAAACTCTTCCTCACCCAAAAGTGCTTTTGCTTCCTTGATTAAGGATTTATCTTTGAGCATAATTTTTAAAAGCGTTATCTCTGCCTCTCGGATAGAAGGAATTACGGTGTTTGTCTCTGGCAAAGAAAAACCCTTCTGTTCAAAATTTTTATTCTTAGAACAAATCTTCTTAAACTCAATCCAAACACTTTCCTCAGAAACAGAAAGTTTGTCTGCCAATTGTTTAACAAATTCTGAAAGCATTATTTTATTCTCTATTTTAGACAGTGTCGGTAGTATCTCTTTAATCAACTTAACCTTATCTTCTATTTTTCGAATATCATAATGAGGTGTCAAAGTTTGTAGCTTATACTCAAGAATATTTTTTGCTTCTTTAAGTAGTCTATTAAAATTATCTTTCCCTTTCAAACGCACGAAACTATCAGGGTCAAAACCCTGAGGTAGCGCTACCAACCTTACCTCTAAACCACTCTCTAATAAAACTTCTATCCCTCTCAAGGAAGCAGATTCACCAGCTTTGTCTCCATCATAAACAATAACTACCGAAGAGGTATGTCTTTTTATCAAACGTGCCTGCTCTGGAGTCAAAGCGGTTCCTAAGGTAGCAACAACGTTGTTTACCCCTGCTTGATAAAGAGAAATTAAATCCATGTATCCTTCTACAATAATCACCACACCCTTTTCACGAATTGATTCGCGCGTAAAATTTAACCCATAGAGATTTTCTCCCTTCTTATAGGCAATTGTCTCGGGAGTATTGATATATTTCGGCAAAGAATCATCGAGAATTCTTCCTCCAAAGCCAATAACCCTTTGTCGGATATCAAATATGGGGAAGATAATTCTTCCGTGAAAGAAATCGAAGTAGCCATCTTTTTCTATTCTATGAACAATCAAACCTGTCCTCTCTGCTAAATCCATAGCTACTCCTTTATTTTTTAGGAAATTTCTCAAAATATTTCCCTCTGTTGGAGCAAAACCTAATTTAAACTTCTCCCACGTCGCTTTTTCCAAACCCCTCTTTGAAAGATACTTTCTTATCCCTTCGCTTTGAGAAGAATTAAGCAAAATATTGTGATAAAACTGCATTGCTAAATTGTTTATCTTATATACATCAAGAACTCCTTTAGATTCCTTCCTGATTTCGGGAATAACCACTCCTGCCCGTTTAGCTAGGATTTTTACTGCCTCAGGAAACTCTAAATGTTCATAACGCATCAAAAAGTGTATTGCATTTCCTCCCTCATTACAACCGAAACAATGAAAAATCTGCTTATCTGGACTTACAATAAAAGAGGGTGTTTTTTCCTTATGAAAAGGACAAATTGTCTTAAAGTTTCTCCCCGTTTTCTTCAAAGGAAAGTAAGAAGAAATAAACTCTACTATATCAACCCTTGAAAGGATTTCATCAATCACATTATCCCCAATAAAACCTGCCATAATGTTGTAAATTTGTTTACCTTTTTATGAAAAAATCTTAATCTGCGTATTTATAATCTTTAGCTATGTTTTACTCTCTGAAAACCCGAACAGGTAATCACTTCCATTCTTTCACCTTTCTCTAAAACATCCAAAATCAGATTTAATCCCAACGAATCCGAAGCAATATGGCCGGCAATAACTACATTTATATGTTCACTTTTTGCCTTATTAAAATGTTCCTCAGAAAGATGCATAGCAACAATCGTTCCTACTCCTGCCTGGGCAAGTCTGCTAAAAATATCTTTTGAACCCTCAGTCCCACCGGTCATCTCTACAAAAATCTTCCCGGTTCTCTTATTTCTATCTCCGATAAGAATCTGTGGACCAGCATTGTTTGCTTCTGCTAATTTATACTCAGGGATTTCCAGAAGTATCTCCACTATATCACCTAAAAACTCCGGTTTTTTCTTATCTATCAATTTTTGCAAGAAACTTGTAACACAGTTATCCGCAGGAGTATGTACACAGATAAATGCTAAATTCAACAACTTCGCAGCATCTACCGCTCTGGTGTGATTTAAGGGAAGAACCTTTCTCTCCACTTCTTTAATTCTTTCCCCTAAGAGTCCTTCAGCAACGGTAATAGGAACACCCATTTTATTCAAAATATCTGCCTGCATCCGCATAACTTCGTAGAATCCTGCTAAAGCACGACCTTCAGGGTGATGAGACATAATCAAATCTATTTTCTTTCCTCTTTCTTTCAACCTATCCGCAAGTAAAACCTCGCTTACTTCCATATCTATTCCTGCAAGGATAGTTTTTACTTCTCGCTCGGGGTCTCCGTTTAATATTCTTGTATCTGAATAAGGATTACGCAATTTTTCTAAATCAAACTTTTTTTTCTCTTCTTCTTTTAAAGAGGAGTATTCCTTTTTTGCCCGTTCCAAGGTCTTAAGAACCTTCTCCTTTCCTCGCGGGTCAAGTTCTATTCCCTCTCTTACCACCGATTCATATAGTGTTTTTAGTTTCAATTTTCACCTCCTATTTACTTTCCGCTATAACTGCTCCTAAATTCCGATAAACAACACTGGCTAACTTTGTAATTGCTCTACCACTTAATGACCTCTCTTGTATAGATTTATTAATGTAAGAAATACCCAAGATTCCTAAGAAATAAAAAAGAGCACTTAAAATTACGCAAGCCTTTAAAACTCCAAAAATCGCTCCACCATAGAAACTTATTCTCTCAACAACTTTTATCCTTACTATGCGCTTAAGAATCTGCCCTAAAAAATTAGCCAGTAATATGGTGGTTATAATAATTCCTCCAAAGATAAAAACTTCATTCAGCACAAGGGGAATTTCTGTGCGTTCATGAAGGGTAGAGGCTATTGTTTTATAAAACTTAAGCGCCAAATATAAAGCAACACACCAACCGCTTAAACTCAGGACCTCAAGGACAAACCCATTCTTTGCTCCTCGAAAAATCCCGCGAATAATAAAGATTAAAACAACTGCATCAACCCAGTTGAATTCCTTTAATAAATTGGGAAACAATCTCTACTCCCTTCTAATTATAACACACAATACCCTTTTTGTCAAGGTAAGCACTTCTTAAAAATTTGGCACATAAACCACTTAAATACACCAACTTACCAAAAGTAGCCTATACTTTATAAAGTACACAGAAGCCTATCTTCTTTGATTTCTTTTCCCTTTACCTCAGCAATTTCACCAATTAATTTTCCCTCAGCTTCTAGAAGCACATTAAAGTAATGCTCACTGTGCCCTGAAAATACCCCCTTTGAAATTCTTCTTTCAACAAGCAAAGAAATTTTTCTATTCAAAAACTTTCTCAAATTAAAATCGCGAAATTTTTTATCCAACTCTTTTAGCAAATTAAATCTTTCTAATTCCTCTTTTAAATTAACTCTTCCAAGAAAACTTTCCGCTGGTGTTCCTGGACGCGGACTGAATCTAAAAATGTGAATCTTAAGGGGTTTTAAATATTCTAAAAGTGTTAAAGTGTTACTAAAATTTTCTTCTTTTTCCTGAGGAAAACCTACCATAATATCAGTAGTAAAAATTATCCCCGGTATTTTCTTTCTTATTCTTTTTATTATATCATAAGCAAAATCGCTTCTATATTTACGGTTCATTTTTCTTAAAATAAAATCGTCTCCGCTTTGAAAAGGAATATGTAAATGAGGACAAATTTTCTTAGATTTTGCCAAAAAATCAATCAGCTCATTATCGATATACTGGGGATCAAGAGAACTTAAACGGATACGAAAAATTCCTTCTATAGACTCTAATTCTTTCAGTAATGCCACAAGGGTTGAGGGAGGCAAAAAATCCTTGCCGTAATCCCCCAAACAAATTCCCGTCAAAACAACCTCTTTGTAGCCGTTTCTCAAAAGTCCCTTAAACTCCTCGATGACTAATTCCTTAGGTTTACTAGTCGATTTTCCCCTTACATAAGGAACGATGCAATAAGCACAAAAATTATCACATCCATCTTGAATTTTTAGAAATGCACGTTTGTGTTTTGCAAAAAAGGTAATCTTTTCTTCTGCCAAGTCCTTAGAGAACCGTTTATCCTTATGCTCTTTTTCTATAAGCCTCTTTAAGCATCCCTTAAGAATAACCTCTTTATAAGGAAATTTTCTTTTTAATTTATTTAACAAAACTTGGCACTCCGATTCTGCCCTTTTTGTAACTACACAGGTATTTACTACATACACATCAGCAAAACCATTATCTGTTTCTACAAAACCTTGGGAAAGAAATTTTTCTCGTAAAACCTGCGTATCATACTGATTTGCCTTACAGCCAAAAGTATAAAATTTAACGCTTCTCTTCATAAGTTTAAATTCGAAATCCGAATTCCTAAATCCCAAAATATGTTCCTACTGAAAGAGCAACTTTAATTAATTGATGGTCGAGAGGAACTTTTTTAATCTGACTCACCGCCTCCTTTAAAGGCACCGAAATCACCTCTTTTCCTTGCAGAGCAACCATTTGCCCAAAATTATATCCCTTAATCAAATTTATGCTATATTCTCCAAACCTTGAGCCTAAAATTCTATCAAAAGGAGATGGACTCCCTCCTCTCAAAAGATGCCCCAAAACAGTCACGCGGCATTCAATACCTGTTTTTTCTTCAATTTCCTCTGACAATAAATTCCCTATTCCTCCTAATCTCAAGGGATCGGGACTATCCTTTACTACTTTCTGCACAACCATCTTCCCCCCTTTAAGATGAGCTCCTTCTGCGACCACAATGATACTGAATCTCTTCCCTTTTTTATTTCTCTCTTTTACTTTCTCACAAATCTTACCAATCTCAAAGGGAATTTCAGGAATTAAAATTATATCTCCCCCAGCAGCAATTCCTGATGATAAAGCAAGCCATCCTGCATACCTTCCCATCACTTCCACAATCATTACGCGGTGATGTGACTGGGCGGTAGTATGGATCTTATCTATTGCCTCGGTTGCAGTTATTACTGCCGAATCAAAACCAAAAGTTAAGTCTGTTTTCCAAACATCATTGTCAATGGTTTTAGGAATTCCAATTATCGGAAGCCCTTTCTCAAGAAATTTATAAGCAATCCTCAGGGTTCCGTCTCCGCCAATACAGACCAGCGATTCTAAGCGCATCTTTTTAAAATTCTCTATACAGCGTTTGGAGAGGTCACGGAAAATAACTCTTTTCTTAAATTTAACAGGCTGAGCAAAGGGATTGGTCTTATTAGAAGTTCCCAAGATTGTCCCTCCTAAAGTCAAAATTCCTGAAACATCATCATAAGTGAGGACTCTTATGCGGTTTTCAATCAAACCTAAATAACCATCCTCAATGCCTATAATCTCCCATCCATAATTATTTATGGCAGTTTTTACTACTGCCCGGATTACCGCATTTATTCCCGGACAATCTCCTCCACCGGTTAATATTCCAATACGCCTTTTTTTCATCTTAGGATTTCAGTTCATAATTTAAAACCGATAATAAATATATTGCCGCAGTCTCGCTTCTTAAAACCGCCTCTCCTAAACTCACAGGAATTGCTCCTTTTTCTTTTGCCTTCTGGATTTCTTTTTTTGTGAAATCTCCTTCGGGACCAATAAAGATATAAATATCTTTACTAAGCTTCCCCCAATCAATCTCCTTAAAAGCTATTCCCTTTTCTTCTAAAGAAGGAATAAATAAACTCGCTGAAGCGGGTATTTCTTTAAAAACTTGAGACCATTCTTTAATCTCATTTATTTTGGGTAAAAAAAGTCTTTTTGATTGTTTTACTGCCGAAAGAGAAATTTTTCTCCAACGTTCAAGAAGCTTTTCCCCCTTTTCTCTATCAGGAAGAATTACAGTTCTTTCAGTAATTACTGGAATGATTTCCTCAACTCCTAACTCTGTAACTTTCTCAACAACTAAATCCATCTTTTCTCTTTTGGGAATTGCTTGCACTAAGTGGAAAAAGGGTGGATTTTTCTCTTTGCATTTTTTATTTAATATTTTTACCTTTACTTCTTTCCCTCTTAACTCTAAAATTTCTCCTCGATATACCCCACCTTCTCCATCAAAGAGATTTAAAATCCCTCCTTTTTTGTATCTCAAAACATCCTTTAGGTGATGGGCCTCTGACTCTCTTATAAAAAGACAATCTCCTTTTATATTCTCTTTCTCTATAAAAAATTGCTCCACTTATATAATTATACTCCTTTTCTCAAACAATAAGTATAAATTTTACACTTAGCACACAATGGTCTTAGGGGTTTACAGACATTCTGCCCGTAGGTAACCAAAAGATAGTTAAATTCTTTCCAGTATTTTTGGGGTAATAATTTGCGTAGAGCAAACTCGCTTTCTTTGGCGGTTTTTGTCTCTACAAACCCTAAGCGATTAGAAATTCGATGCACATGCGTATCTACACAAATCCCCAATTTATTAAACCCTTCGGTTAATACCAAATTGGCAGTCTTTCTTCCTACCCCCGGTAAAGATAGAAGTGTTTCTAAATCACTAGGCACCTTACCATCAAACCTATCAATTAAAATTTTACAGATCCTTTTGATATTTCTTGCCTTAACTCGATAAAATCCTACAGGATAGATTGCTTTCTCAATTTCTCTTAATGAAAGTCTTAACATCTCTTGAGGAGTTGTTGCCAAGGAAAATAATCCTTTAGTAGCTTTATCCGTAGTTTTATCTTGAGTCCTTAAAGATAGAAGACAAGAAATTAAAACTAAGAAGGGGTTGTTTTTTGAATAATCGGCAACAAAACTTACTACCGGCTTGCGATACTGTCTTACCTCTTTACGTAAAATCTCAATAATTTTATCTAAATTTTTAAAATTAAATTTAGACACCCTTGTATATTCGCGGAACCCTTGACCCAATTCTACAAAGAACTTCATAGGAAATGGTTCCTGAAAGCTCTGCTAGATCTTCAGCAGTAATTTCTAAATCTCCTTGCCTACCCAATAAAACTACCTCATCTCCTAAAGAAACTCCGGGGATATCAGTCACATCAACCATTATCTGGTCCATGCAAACCCTTCCTACAATAGGAGCATATTGACCCCTTACTAATACTCTTCCTTTATTGGATAGAAGCCAATTATATCCATCTCCGTAACCAATAGGTAAGGTAGCGATAAGACTTTCTCTCTGAGTAAAAAATGTCCTTCCATAACTAATTGGCTCTCCTTGATAAACTTTTTTTAAAAAAACAATCTTTGTCTTTAAACTCATTGCTGGCTTTAACTCTACAATTTCTCTTAAAGAAACATCGGGATAAACTCCATAAAGAGTAATTCCCGGTCTAACTAAATTAAAATGTGTTTCTCTATTTCTAAATAGAGCCATGGAATTTGCGGTATGGATATAGTTAAAGCCAATTCCTAATTGTTTCAAACTTTCTAAAACAAAATTAAATCTTGTAAGCTGAAGACTAGTAAAAGAGTCATCTTCTGCGGAGGCAAAATGCGTCCAGAGACCTTCTATAACTAAATGAGAAAATTCTTTAATTTTTAAGAAAAATTCCTTTGCTTCTTTATAAGAGACTCCAATTCTTCCCATCCCCGTATCAATCTTAACATGTGTTTTTACAAAAATATTTTTTTCTTGGGCTACTTCATTGAGCCTTTGGGCTACTTCTAAGTTACACAAAGTAGGAATAAGATTGTATTCAATAACTGCTTCGGCCTCTTCAGGGAAAATATTGCCTAATAGAAACAAAGATATGCCTAATCCATTTTCTCTTAATTCAATTCCTTCATCTACCGTCGCAATCCCCAACTGTTCTGTTCCTTGTGAGACAAGATACCTACTTACCTCAACCAAACCATGCCCATAGGCATCTGCTTTAACAATGGGCATAATCTTTGTCTCGGAAGATAAAATGTTTTTTATCTGCTTAAGATTAAATCCTAAAGAAGACAAATCAACCTCTGCCCAGGTTTGCCGACTATATCTTTTTATTTTTATATCAATAATCTCTCCCATTTCAGTTCTTAGTTTTTATACTGCATTCCTTAGGATAAAGATATAAAGGTAGAAGTTCAAAAACTGAGTCAACTTTTCCTTCCTTAAAACGTTCATAAGCAATTATACCTAAATTTCCTGCCTTAGGGTAATATAAATTATAACTGGCTATTTTGGCTTCTGGTCTATTTCTAATAATTTCCTTTCGGTAAAGATTAACTCCATCTCCCAAGAAAAAAACATCCTTATCTAATTTCTCGAACAAATCAATTAAAGAAATCAATAAATAATCAGAAATTCTTTCTAATTTCTCATCCACTTTGCGATAAATAGCACTATAGAGTTTTTCCCTTTTGGCATCCATTATGGGGCAAATCAATTCTTTAACTTCGCCTTTAAGGTTTGAGGCAATAGTATCTAAAGTAGAAATTCCTATTATAGGTTTATTTTTCAAATAAGAGAATGTTTTCATGACACTCAAAGCCACACGCACTCCTGTGAATGAACCTGGTCCTATGCCTACAGCAAAAAGCTCAATATCTTTTAAAGAAATTCTGGTCTTCTCAAACATTTCTTTAAGTAAAGAAAATAAAAGCTTATTACAGCTAAATTCTGCTTCGCGTTCAATCTCAAAAACAACATCACGACTCTCGTTTATTGCCATGGTTAAAATTTTTGTAGAAGAATCTAAACTAAGTATTTTCATAACACAGATTAACTAAATTTTAATTTCCTAATCAACTCTTTATATCTTTTTCCTTTAGGAATTAGCTTAATTTTTCTCTTTTTTTCGCTAAAAATTTTCATCTCAATACGCAAGTGTTCCTGAGGTAAAACTTCCTCCATTTTGTCTGCCCACTCAATAACCAAAACCCCTTTTTTGGATAAATATTCTTCCCAACCCAGGGATTCTATTTCTCCCAATGTCTTCAATCGATAAAGGTCAAAGTGATAAAGGTTTAATTTTGAAGAATATTCCCTAATCAGAATAAATGAAGGACTGTTTATAAGCTCTTCCAAGATTCCCAAGCCCCGAGCAATCCCTTTTACCAAAACCGTTTTTCCTGAACCAAGTTCTCCAACTAAGCAAAGAACATCTCCAGAAATTAAATTTTTCCCTAAATTTTCCCCAAGTTTTTTTGTCTCCGCTTCGCTTTTAGTAATAAAAACTTTCATCTAAAAATGCCTAAAACCTTTGGGTCTTATTCCGTTTATAACACCTTTTCTACTATAAAATATAATCTTTCCACTATCTTCAGTAACTTTTCCAATAAAACGAACGGCTATTTTCTTATTTTTAGAAAGTCTTATTGCCTCTTTTTCTGAAAGGGTAAACAAAAGCTCAAAATCCTCTCCCTCATTTAAAGCCTGCTCAATAGTAGCCTTTCTTGCTAAAGGAAGTTTTTTGTCAAAGATTATTGCCCCCTTTTTACTTTCTCTTAAAATATGAAACAAATCAGTACTTAAACCATCAGAAACATCAATCATTGAATTTATTTTGAAATTATTAACCAAAAATCTTGCTTCTTTTATCCGGGGTAAAAATTTGAGATGTTTTTTTATTTTGTAACTATTTCCCAAACTCCCCGTAACCGCAATGATGTCGTTTACCTTTGCCCCACTACGATAAACTACCTTCTTTTTTTCTACTTCACCAACTAAAAATACATCAACAATTAACTTATCTGCTCTATCTGTATCTCCACCCACAATATTTACCTTAAAAATATTTGCCAATTTTCTAATTCCTGAATAAATGCCTTTAATAAAATCAAAAGATAAATTTTTAGGAACTCCTAAGGAAATTAGAGCATAAAGAGGTATTCCCCCCATACTCGCAATGTCCGATAAAGAACAACCTAAAGCCTTCCAGCCAATCTGATAAGGACTGGATTCTTTTATTTTAAAATGCACATTCTCTATAAGCATATCTGTAGTAAAAAGCAAGTATTTTGTTTTAGAATAATTTATCACTGCTGCATCCTCGCCAATTCCTTTAACTACTGATTTATTATCCTTAATGGTTTTACTTAAATAATTTATAAGTCCAAACTCACCAATATCCTCTACGTTTATCCTCCTCTTCAATTTTTCTACTCCTTTATTTAACAGTTTCGAATTTCGGATTTCGTATTTAGAGTTTTAACTTTTGTAAACTCTTTGTATACGGTGGTTTAAATATACCTTTTTCTGTAACAATGGCAGTAATTAGTTCTCCTGGAGTAATATCAAAACAAGGATAATATGCTTTTACTCCATAGGGAGCAATGCGTTTATCCCTTATATAGAGCATCTCCTCTTGGGGTCTTTCTTCAATGGGAATATCTTTACCGCTTTTAATTCTAAAATCGAAACTTGACAAAGGACAAGCTACATAGAAAGGTATTTTATGGTAATAAGAAATAACTGCAAGATTATAGGTTCCTATCTTATTGGCAGTATCCCCGTTAGCTACAGTTCTGTCAGAACCTACAAAAATCTTATCTACTTTACCTCGGGCAATTAAAGTTCCTACCATATTATCACAAATTAAAGTAAAAGGAACTTTATTTTCTTTCAACTCCCAAGCAGTTAATCTTGCTCCTTGTAAAAATGGTCTTGTTTCACAAACAAAAACCTCTATATTTTTCCCTTTCTCCTTTGCCCGATAAATGGCTCCCAAAGCTGTTCCATATTCAACTGTAGCTAACATTCCTGTGTTACAATAAGTAAGGATTCTTTCACCATCGTTAATCAACTTCGCCCCCCATTCAGCAAGTTTTCTGCAAGCAAGTTTCTCTTCTTCCATAATTTTTTCCGCTTCTTTAAGGATTATTTTTTTTAATTCTTTAATAGGCTTATCTTTCTCTTTCTCCACTAAATTTTTCATCCTTTCTAATACCCAAGAAAGATTTACTGCTGTAGGGCGAGAAGTAGCTAAATAGGAGACTACTTTATCAAAATCTTTTTTAAAGGAAGAGTGATGCTGGGCAGAAGAATCCTTCACCCCCAAATATACTCCAAAACCTGCAGTTATTCCAATAAGCGGCGCGCCCCTTACGGTAAGCGTATTAATTGCCTTCCAGACACTTTTTAAATCTTCACATTCGACATAAATACATTCAAAAGGGAGTCTTCGCTGGTCAAGTAAAATTAATTTATTTTTGTGCCACTTTAATGTTTGAAAAGACATTTCTATTTTTATAATAGCACAAATTTATCTCCTTACCAAGTCCAATAACTTTAAAAGAATTCCCTTCTTTAAAGAAATTGCTTTATGAGGACAGAATTCATAACAGCAGAGGCATTTTATACAAAATTTATAATCAATTGTTATCTTTTGGGACGCCATTTTAATTGCTCCTGCAGGACACCCTTTAATACAAATCCCACACCTTTGACATAGAACATCATTTATAAAAGGATAAGTTCTAATTAAGCTTCCCCCCAATTTGAGAATTGTTTGAGGAATAATATTGAGAAAAGAATAGCGAGGTAAGGAAAAATCTTTAAATAAAACGGAATTCAAATCCTCGCCCATCATTTCTATTTTATCTACTTTCCCCAATCCTCTTTTATATGCTTCGTAGATAGTAGGAATTTTAAAGGGATTAATTCCCATAAGTTTTGCCAGAACCGAATCTATTGCTACCGCATCAGAACTTCCTAGAATTATTCCTGTATTTTTCAAGACTCCTCCCGCCGGACCTTCTCCTGCCATAGAAACAACTCCATCTACAATTACCAAATCCGGTTTTCTTAAACTGAATACATCTACAATAACTTTACTAAATTCTTTTGGACGAGGAAACCTTAAATGCAGCTCGGTTTTATATATGCCCGGAACAAGTCCAAAAGAATTTTTTATTCCTCCCGTAATTACCATTAGGGAATGTGTCTTTAATTTTGGCAGGGAAATAAAACGATCGCATGTAAGAACTATCTCTGCAAGAGGGTAATTTTTAACCTTTTTAATCTTATCAAATTTAACCAATTCTAATCCCAGTTCTTTAGCAACCTTTTGCATTCCCGTTTTTTCATAAACCTCATCGATATTTATCCCTCCCCCAGGACTATCTCCAATAAACACTTCTGCTCCTTTTTCTTTGAATCTCTTTGCCACTTCCTTAACCAATAAAGGATGGGTAGTTATTCCTCTGTGGGGGGAGGTTGCTGATAAAAGGTTGGGTTTAATAAAAATTTTATCCTGTGGTTTAACAAACTTCTCTATCCCCCCTAAAAGATAAAAAAGTTTTTCTATTGACTCTGATATAAATGCAGGGGAGTAATCAAAACACTTTAAAATGGCTAGCCGAGAACTCATTTTAGCAAAAGAGCTCGATAGAGAAAAACAAGATAGAGAATTAAACTATTATGAATTATATGTACACCAATTGAAGAGAAAAGGGAATGTGTCTTCTCATAGAGATAAACAAGAAGTAAACCCAAAGTAAAAATGGGTAAAAAGCCTATCACATTCATATGTAAAAGTGCAAAAAATAAAGAAACTAAAACCATTGCCTTTAAAGGACCAATTTTACTGCGTAAAGCGGGATAGCAAAACCCTCTAAAGAAAATCTCTTCGATTACGGGACCGATAATCGCAATAAAAATTGTAGTAAAGAAAATCAGTAATTTTGGCTGAGGAAGAAAAAAGAAATAGAAGAGCGGAGAAATTTCCGGTTTATATTTAAAGAGTTGAGTGAAAGAAAAAGAGAAAAATATAGATAAAAACAGAAGAGGAATTACTCCTAAATAGTGAAGGAAAGCAAGCAAAATATTGTTTATAAAATTACTCAAGCCCAGACCAAGACTGATAAGCGTTGAGCGATGTTTTTGATATACAAAATAGATAATTAACCCCAAGCAAAAAATGTCAAACAATAGGACATGGAGCATAAAACGGACAAAGATGTTAATTCCAAATATTCTAAAAAAAATTGGCTCAATTACCTTTAAAAAACTTGTAAAGAAAATTATGACTATAACTACCCGAAAAATATCTAAAATTTGCCAATTTACAGCAGGGAAATCTTGAGAAAAAAGCGTGACCTTTCCTCTAAATAAAGCAAATAAAAAAGAAAAACAAAAATATACCCCCATTATAAAAAATAAAAACCCAACGAAAAAAGTAATTTTTAGAAGATAAGAAATCTGAATATTCTGTTCGATATTTTTAACAAAACCTTCGGAACTAATGTTTTCATATTGCGAAATTTCTCCTTTAAAAGCTTCTTCTAACGGCGATATTCCTAAGTAATCGCGATTTAGATAAGAAAAAATACCCAAAACCAAACTTAAAAACAAGAGTAAAAAATAAACCTGATTTTCCAAAATCAATTTTTTAAACATAATTTCGTTTCGAATTACGGATTACGAGTTACGGATTACGAATTCTTAATATCTATCCCACCTGATGTAATCTTCTAATTCTAAGATTAACTCCCAATTCTTTAGCAATCTTCTCACATCTTTCTAAATCTACCTCTGGTAAATCTATAAAAGTAATTGTAACATAAGGGATGTATTTTTTGCACTCTAAGATAAATTCTTTTATTTTATTAAAAACACCCTCCTTAAAATCAGGCTTACATATTTTAGCATAACTTTCCTCATTATCCACATTTAAACTTACAAAAACCTCATCAATTAAATCTTTTAATTCAGGAACAGTGTTTCTTTTATGAATTAAGTTTCCTTGCCCATTGGTATTAACTCTTACCCGAATCCCTTTATCTTTTAGATATTTTGCTACTTTTTTAACTATCTCAAGTCTTAGAAAAGGTTCTCCATAACCGCAAAAAACCCCTTCTTTATATTTTCTGAAATCTTCTTTTTCTAATTCTTTTATAATTTCCTCAAAAGATGGCTCATTTCTTAATTTTAAGTTGTGCCCTTTAACATAGTCAGTATAAAACCTTACACAAAAAGAGCAATTGTTTGTACAGCGATTGGTGATATTTACATATAGAGAATCTCTTATGGGATAAACAATTTTTGGTTTATCTTCAAACGGAAGTCTAAATAATTGAACTGCATTCAAACCGCTAATGCGTATAATGTCTTCTTTGCTTAAACCTTTTAATTCTGCTAATTTCTCAACTAAATAGACCAAATTTGCTGGTTCATTACGCAAACCTCTCTTTTCTTGAGGGGATAAAAAGGGAGAGTCGGTCTCAAGAAGTATTTTTTCAATGGGAGTTTCTTTTACTATCTCACAGAGATTTTCTGCGTTGGGATAAGTTATATTAGCAGTAAAAGAAATATAAAAACCTAAATTAAGAACCTCTTTTAGAAAATCGTTGTCTCCAGAAAAACAATGAAAAACTCCCTTCAAAGAAAATTTTTTAATTACTTCTAAAATTTCTTTAGGGGCATTCCGATTATGGACAATTACGGGCAAATTTAATTCCTCTGCCAATTCTAAAAATCGCTTGAAAATTTCTAATTGAATTTCTTTTGGAGAGATATTTTTATAAAAATCAAGCCCAACTTCTCCAATGGCTATTACTTTCTTATTTTCCTTAGCTAATTCTCTAATTCTTTCAAAAATACTCTCATCCACATCTTTAGCATAATGGGGATGGATTCCTAAAGAGACATAAATTTCAGGGTATTTGTTAGCTAACTCTAAACTTTTTAAATTAGAAGAATAATCGGAGGAAACATTAATAAAATATTTTACTCCTCTATCCTTTGCACGGTTTATTACCTCGTCTCTATCCTTATCAAATTCTGAAAAATCCAAATGACAATGGGTATCAATTAACATATTAGGAGATAGTAGTTAGTAGGAAATAGTTAGTTTAAAATTATAGCAGGAAAGAAGATGGTTGTAAAATAAATTAGCCCTCGTAAATTTCTTTTCTTATACGTGCTTGCCTGCAGGCATCAGGATAGGATTTGATGAAGGAAGCGGTAAGTAGATAGGAAATCCCGGCACAGCGGAAACAATATTTTTCATATTCACAATCTTGACATTCTTCTAAATCTCTAATCTTCGTTTGCCTAAGTAACTTAAACTCCTCTGCATTTTGCCAGATATCTTTGATACTTCTGTGATTTATTTTATTTTATTTTTTGTTCTTATTTGCACACAGGGATTGATTTCTCCATGGGGAGTAATATTAACAGTGCTTATCCCTGAACCACAAAGGTTAAAATTAAGTCGGCGTTTTCTAAAATCCGGTGGCTGTTTTGATTCCTCCTCAGATATTTTTTCTTCTTTCATATACCATTTCAATTGCTCATCTGTAGGTAGATAATTTAAAGGTCTTAAGTCTCCATTATCACAAGGTGATAAAGCTAAACCTCCTCCTATACCCCGCATTTTTATTTTTAACTCCTTTTCTACAAAATCTTTCAATTTCCAAATTTCATAAATATTTTTATTTAAAAGAGCGCATTTTGCCAGAACTGGGATATTTCTTTTCTTAAATAGCTTTATTCCTTCTACAGTCTTTTTGAACGAACCTCTAACCTAGGTTATTTCATCGTGCGTCTTTTCAAACCCGTATAAACCCACCTCTACTACTAAAGGTTTAAGTTCTCTAATCCTCTCCGCAATATTTGTATTAATTAGGGAAGCATTCGTAAATATTCGTAATGCAAAATTATTCTTCTTAGCGTGTTTGCAAATTTCAAAAAAATAAGTTCTTACTAACGGTTCTCCTCCAGAAATGATGAGATACAAAGTTCCTAATTCCTTAAGTTGATCTAAGATACTTAAGAATTGCTGAGTGGTAAGTTCTTTTTGAGTATCCCTTACCACATAACAGTGCAGGCATTTGAGATTGCATCTGTAGGTAAGCTCTAAGAGGCAGTGAAAAGGAATAAGATTTTCAGTAACTCTATTTAAAACACCTCTGTACCAAATTGAGACCATACATATATAATTTTAGTATAAATCATGAGAAGTCTGAAGCACAAATATCATGGTAGGGCGCCGTCTGGGGAAACTTGTCGCAAAGGTAAAGACTTATTCCCCTCCTTAGCTTCATCTCTTTCACCTTGGGCTTCTCCCATTTCTTCTTATTTTTCTTCATCGCTCACCTCCTAAGGTAATCAAATTCTTATTCCTTAGATCTCTTATAAATCCGAGCACCTCTTTTTCCGCCTCTTCATATTCAATTTCATATTCTTCACATATTTTTTCAATTATCTCCTTTAATGTATTTTCCCCATTAATTAATTCCCAGATACACGTTGCAGTAGGATTTAAAACTTCAATTTTTTCGGTATCTACAGTTTGCTCATCAAGGGGGATGATCATTGTCTCATTATCAATTATTCTCCAGGCAAGCTCAGTATTTTTCTTGAAAACTTTATCTAAATCTTTCATCTAAATACCTCCAGATACTTACAGTGGGGTCAAAACCTAAAGTATATCCTTTTATATTATCTATCAATTCTAAAATAATATCTACAACTTTTTGTAATGGTCTTTATCTCCCCTAAAACAGAAAGTATTTCCTAAAAGGTAAAGAAACATTTCTTGTTTATTTATTTCCTTAATATAATTTTCTCTGCCTTTTCTAAGAAGAATAATTCTTTTATCTTACCATAATCCGAGGAAGTCTTTCTTACTTCACCATGCCAAGGATTACCAAAGGCAATAAATTTATTTCTAATTTTTCTTAAAATTATGCGGTCGTTATTTAAAACAGGAAAACCTTTCTTTAAAGCAAGCTTTGCTAAAGTTGATTTTCCTCCTTCTGTAGGGGCTAAAAAACAAATATTTTTTTATTTAATTTTACCCCACCGGCATGAATTAGAAGGCCATTGAATTCAGGAAGAATTAGACTATAAAGAAGTTCAGGGAAAAGATAAAGAAGTAATTGGCCATGTTTGTTAGGGGTATAAAAATCTATCTTTTTAAAATCACAAGATACGCAAGCAACCGAACTATTTTCTCCACGAGAAAAACAAAAATATAATTTATCTTTTGTTCTTAAATAATCCCAGCTTTGCGTAGTGATCAGAGGGAATTTTTTAGGAAGGAAAAATTTCGGTTATAGACCTTAAGCTCAATATCCTTTTTCTTACTTTTAGAGAGAAATTTTTGGTAATGTCCTAAAACCCTCTCTATAATATATTTATCTTTTATATCCCATTTAATTTTTATCTTACCGATTTCGGTTATCCCTTAAATAATTCTTGGGAATAGAGGGGTTCCTTTTTCTATTTCTGTACCTGGAATAGATAAACCCCATTGATAAATTTCTGAGAAACTTACTTCTTGAAGTTCTTTTCTTTGTCCTAATTGTCTCCAGACTTTTTCTGCAAACTTAGGCATAAAGGGATAAACACAGATGGTTACAATACGCAGAATTTCTATAAGGTTATACAGAAAGGAGGAAAGTTCATCTATCTTTTTTTCTTTGGAAAGTTCCCAAGGGCGAGAATCTTCAATAAATTTATTGGCAAGATTAACTAACTCCCAAATAGAAATAAGCATTTCTTGAAAGTTTAAATCTTCTATTGCTTCTTCTAACTCTTGAGGTAATTTTCCCAATTTTTCTTTAAAAACTTTATCTAAAGGAGAAACTTCAGGAATTTTTCCTGAAAAATACTTTTCAAGCATTCCAAAGGTCCTAAAATATAAATTCCCCAAATCATTGGCTAAATCGGAATTTATGCGTGAAATTAAAGCAGACTCGCTAAAATTTCCATCTTGACCAAAAGGAATTTCTCTTAAAAGAAAATAACGATAGGCATCTTCACCATGCTTTTTAACCATCTCCAATGGGTCAACAATATTTCCTTTAGATTTAGACATCTTCCCTTCTCCTACCATCCACCAACCATGAGCAAAAACAGTTTTTGGAAGTTCAATTCCTAAAGCATGAAGCATTATTGGCCAGTAAATTGTATGCTGGCGTAAAATATCTTTCCCTACTAAATGAATATCACAAGGCCAATATTTCCTAAATTTTCCCTCATCTTGACCAAAACCAATTGCGGAAATGTAGTTAATTAAAGCATCAAACCAAACATAGGTAACATATCCGGAATCAAAAGGGATAGGAATTCCCCATTCTAAACGTGTTCTTGGACGAGAAATGCATAAGTCATTGAGGGGTTTTTCTAAAAATTTAAGAATTTCGTTTCTACGGCTTATGGGTTTTATGAAAGAAGCGTGTTCCTCAATATGTTTAATTAACCAATTGCGGTATTTTTCTAAACGAAAAAAATAATTTTTTTCTTTTAGTTCCTCTAAAGGTCGCAGGCAATCAGGACAAAGGGGAGAATCAAGTTGGGTCTCTGTCCAGAATGTTTCACAGGGAGTACAATACCAACCACTATATTCTGTAAGGTAAATATCTTTTTTATCATAAAGATTTGATAAAGCAAAACTTACTGTCTTTTTGTGTCTTTCTTCAGTAGTGCGAATAAAGTCATTATAAGAAATGGAAAGGGTTTTCCATAAATCAATAAAATGAGGAACAATGCTGTTTACAAATTCCTGAGGACTCTTACCGGAATTTTGCGCAGAACGAAAAATTTTCTGACCATGTTCATCGGTTCCGGTTAAAAAATATACCTCTTTACCTTTAAGACGCATAAACCTTGCTAAACAATCGGCAGCAATATTGGTATAAGAATGACCAATATGGGGAGTAGCGTTAACATAGTAAAGCGGTGTAGTGATATATAACTTATCCATTCCTTTATAATTTCAAAACAAGTACAAATACGGTTCAAACTCTAAGTTCAAGACTCTAAATCCTAAATAAATCAAATCTTTTGGGTTCTTGAATTAAAGATTTAGGGTTTAACTAATCCGGTTTCGGATTTCGAAAATTTGACATTCGGATTTATTTCTTGTAGCTTATATTTATTCTTCTTCCGTCTTCTAATTCTAATGTAGCAGTTCGTTTCAGAATATTTAACTCCACTACCTTTCCCCTAACCCCTCCTTCTACTGTTATCCATTCACCCACTTTAGGTAGGCCGCGTAAAAACTCTTTATACAATCCTGCTTCATAACTTAAACAACACATCAACCTTCCACATAAGCCAGAAATTTTCGTGGGGTTAAGGGGTAAATTCTGGTCTTTCGCCATCCGCATCGTAACCGGTTCAAAATCTTTTAAGAAAGTGGCACAACATAAAGTCCTCCCACAAGGGCCGAATCCTCCAAGCATTTTTGCTTCGTCTCTCACTCCAATCTGACGCAATTCAATTCTTACCTTAAATGCCTTGGCTAAATCTTTTACTAGTTCTCGGAAATCAATTCTTCCTTCGGCAGTAAAATAAAAAATAATTTTTGTGCGGTCAAATGAATATTCCGCATCTACCAATTTCATATCCAATTTATGCTCAGCAATTTTTTTAAGACACAGATTTATAACCCCTTTTATTCGGCGTTTATTCTTATTTATTTGACTTAAATCATCGGCGGTAGCGATGCGCACTATTTTATATACCGGTTCTTCCTGGGCTACATCTGTAACCGTCTCTGGGTCAGAAAGAACCTGTCCATAATCAAGACCTCGATCCTGTTCAACAATCACAAAATCTCCTATCTTCGGTTTTATCTCTCCGCTTATCTCAAAAAGAGAAATTTTACCCGCTTCTCTCAATTTTATCTGCGCCACTAACATAAAATGTGCCCTCCTAATAAATAATAATATTTATAGTTTAGCAAAATTCATCCTGTTTTCCGCTCTAAATCCATCTCTAAATTAGTAAAGGCCAGTCGCAAATTAGCATTGTGCTGGATAAAGCCATAATAAAAAATAAATCTGTCAATTAAATTATATAACTCTTTAGGGGAATAAAGAAGCGTTATCTCCCTAATTAAATCTTTCTGGTCTATATTTATAATTAGATTGTCTAAGCCAAATTTTTCTAAAAGCACATCTCTAAATATTCCACTTAACAGACTTAAAGCCTCTAAAAAATTTCTCTTTTCTTTCCAGAGCAACTCATTGCCTAATTCTTTATTTTTCAAAAAATTTTCCAATACTAAATTGCGTTTATTTATATAATGAGAATTCACCAAGGTAATAGCTTTCCCTATGCTTCCTTCTGCAAGCTTACTATAAAAATAAGTTTTTATTTTATCCAAATGATAATTATCTTGGAGAAATTTTTCTATAATTTCTCTCTTTAATAAAGGAAATCTTACTAATTGGCAACGAGATATGATTGTAGGAAGAAATCTCTCCCTTTCTTCAGCAAGAAGAATCAAAAGGGAATTACCGGGTGGTTCTTCTAAAGTCTTGAGCAGGCAATTACCCGCGTCTTCCAAAATAAAGTCGGCTTTTTCAATAACAAATATTTTGAATTTTGCCTCATAGGGCTTAAGGGAAACTCTCTCTTGCAGGTTGCGAATTGCTTCAATTTTTATACCTTGAGAATTATCCTCTGGTCTTACCCAATGCACATCGGGGTGATTGCCATTCTCAATCTTGATGCAATTTGAACATCTAAAACAGGGACTAATGTCTTTATTTTCGCAATTAACAAATTGGGCAAAATACTTTGCGGTAAAAGCTTTGCCTACTCCCTCCGGTCCTAAAAAAATATAGGCATGACTAAGCTTATTCTGTTTAAAAGAGTTTATCAAAAGATTAATTATGCTTTCTTGGAAAATTGTTTTTCTCATCTTGAAATTATTTCCAAAACTTTTTTCTCTATTCTTTTACTAACGGCATCAATATCTCTATCTACTTCTATCAGAAAAAATCTTTTTGGGTTTTTTTTAGCCAATTCTAAATATCCTTTTCTTACCCTTTGATGGAAGGAAAAAGATTTTTTCTCCATGCGGTCTTTTAGACCGCATCTTCTTAAACCTTCTTTGGTATTTATATCAAGAAGAAAAGTCAAATCAGGAATTAATCCTTCCGTGACAAATCTACCCAGTTTATCCAGAAGGGATAAATCCAATCCTCCGCCGTGTCCCTGATAAACAATAGTAGAATCTTGAAAACGGTCCAAAATAACAATTCTACCGCTTTTTAAAGCAGGGGTTATTTTTTCCTTAACTAACTGGGCGCGCGCAGCCAGATAGAGAAGTGCCTCCGTTTTACTATCTATTTTCTTATTTCTTTTATCCAATAGAATCCTCCTTATTTCTTCGCTTATCTTTGTCCCCCCGGGTTCTCTCAGAAGAATTACAGAATGTCCTTTGCTCTTTAAAAAACTAGATAATCTTTTTGCATGGGTAGATTTACCACTACCTTCCGGACCTTCAAAAGTAATAAATATTCCCCTTTTCATAAAATTTGTTTTAAATACGTTAACCCTTTATACCACTCAGTTTTACTCCTTCTACAAAAAATCGTTGATTAAAGATAAAAAGGAGTATTATGGGAAGAATGACCATTACTGAACCTGCCATAAGTAGAGTCCAGTCAGTGGTATACTGACTCTTAAAATACTCTAAACCAATGGGAAGGGTACGTAATTCGGTTCTATTGGTAACAAGAAGAGGCCACATAAAAGAACCCCAATTACCCTGAAAGGTGAAAATGGTAAGTGTAGATAATGCTGGTTTGGAGAGGGGCAGAATAATTCTCCAATAAATCCCAAAATAACCACAACCATCAATTTTAGCTGCATCTTCAAGGTCTTTGGGTATGGTCATAAAAAACTGCCTCAAAAGAAATGTCCCAAAGGCGGTAAACATAGCAGGAATAATTAAAGCCCGGTAAGTATCAATCCATCCCATAATTCTTATTAAAGCAAACTGGGGAATTATGATTACTGAACCAGGTATCATCATTGTAGCGATGTATGCAAAAAACA
Organism: Candidatus Omnitrophota bacterium; assembly: GCA_023819145.1. Lineage (NCBI taxonomy): Bacteria > Pseudomonadati > Candidatus Omnitrophota > Candidatus Omnitrophota bacterium. The sequence goes on along the minus strand of JAMWCW010000003.1, from coordinate 94,149 downwards.
ATTTGTCCCTTCCAGGGAAATTTAGTCGGCTAAAGGCATAAGCAGCAAACGAACTGGTAAAAACTACTCCTATAGTAACACAAAAAGCTACAATAATACTGTTGAGATAAAACCTACCAAAAGGAACTGCCTTCCAAGCACGATAATAGTTAGCCCAGACAATTTTCTGAGGAATCCAGTTACGCCACCACGGCTTTACTTGTATAAATACCGCTTCGGCTTCTTTAAGTGAAGTAGAAACCATCCATAAGAATGGTAAGACCATGCTTACACCAATCAAAGAAAGTAAAACATATACCGTAAATTTCTTTAAAAATTCCCTTCTTCTCTTCATTTTCTTGGACTCTTCCGCGGTTATAAAATCAACTTTTTCATCTTCTTTAAACCTTATTCATATTTCAATGATATTCTACTTTTTTGCCTCCAAACTTCCAGGAAAGTCTTGTGAAGAAAAGAATTATCAAAAATAAAACCCAAGCAATGCTGGCAGCATAACCTGCTTTTTGGAAGGTATAGAGGTTATTAAAAATATAATATTCAATGGTAGTAGTCGCTCCTCCCGGTCCACCACCGGTCATAATATAGGCAAGCATAAAACCACCTTGAAAACCTCCTATAATACTCATAATGGCAATAAAGAAGGTCGTCGGGGAAATCATCGGCCAGGTAATTCTCCAGAATTTCTGCCAGGAATTTGCTCCATCTATCTCCGCCGCTTCGTATAAGTCGCGTGGGATCCCCTGAAGAGCAGCCAAAAAAAGAAGGCAGTTATTTCCTCCAATAATTGTCCATAGCCCTACAAGCATCATAGAAATCCTTGCCCAAAAAGGATGAGAGAGCCAATTCGGCCCTTGAAAACTTAAATGCAAAAAATTACCCAACTTGGCAATAATTGTATTAAGAAGACCGAAATCCGGGTTTAAAATCCCCCTCCATATTATTGCCGTAGCGACACCCGAGGAGATATAAGGCAAATAAAAAATAGTGCGATAAAAAACAATACCCCGAATTCTTTGATTTAAGGCTAAAGCAATAACTAGCGCCCCAAATATCTCCAGAGGAATTACCAGCATCAGAAAAACAGTATTAAAAACATAATACCAGAAATGAGGATCATTGAAAGTGAGTGTTTTATCAGTAAAACTAAAACCCAACAGTTTTATAAAATTACCTAAACCCACAAATTTGGGAGGATTCAATATATCCCAATCAAAAAAACTCAAAATTAGAGAAAAAATTACAGGAAGAGAGGTAAAAACCAAAAATCCTAAGAAATTGGGCAAAAGAAATAAGTAAGCAGTTAAAGTTTCCTTTGTGCGTACTTTCATAATAAATTTTTTGTATTACGCTTCGAAACGCCAGCTTGTATTTTTCGCATCGTCTTCCAAAATTATCCCTATTTCTTTTAAATCCTTTCTTATTTTATCCGCTAAAGTATAATCCTTTCTTTCGCGCAGAGCCTGTCTGATATAAATAATCAATTTCATTAAACTCTCTAATACCTCCTCTCTCTCTTGTCTCTCAAACAAACCAAATATTTTGCCTAAATCTAAAAGTAATCTCTTTACCTCTATAAGAATACTTTTTTTATCGAGACTTTTATTAGCAAAATTTACCATTTCAAAAAGAACTGCTAACGCACGGCAAGTATTAAAATCATCATCCATCGCGGATACAAATTCTTTCCGAAACCTATCAACAGCAGTCGCTGACTTTTTTTTCTTAACTGGTGACTGGTGAGCGTTAAATGGTATGCTTTCATCTATTTTCCTAAGTAATATATAAAATCTCTCTCGTGCCCTTTTTGCCTCATCCATTTTCTTATCACTAAAATCTATGGGATGGCTGTAATGCGCAGAGAGAAAAAAAAGTTTCAAAACCTCGGGATGATACCTTTTGAAAATCTCATCTGCAGAGATAAAGTTTCCCAGAGACTTCGCCATTTTTTCGCCATTTATAGTCAATAGACCATTATGAATCCAGTAGTTGGCAAATCTTTTCCGGGTATAAACTTCGGCTTGAGCAATTTCATTTTCATGGTGAGGAAAGATTAAATCTTTACCTCCTCCATGCACATCAAAATTCTTCCCTAAATATCGCATACTCATTGCAGAACATTCTATATGCCATCCAGGACGACCTTCTCCCCACGGAGTCTGCCAGCTTGGTTCATCTTCTTTAGCTTTCTTCCAGAGAGCAAAATCCAGAGGGTCTTCTTTTTTATCGTCTGGTTCAACACGTGCACCAGTAATTAATTCTTCCGTGCTCTGATTTGACAACTTACCATAACGAGAAAACCTTTTTACTCGGAAATACACATCACCTTCTTTTTCATAAGCAAAACCTTTCTTAATTAGCCCTTCTATAATTTTTAATATCTCGGGAATATGTTCGGTTACTTTCGGCTCTACATCTGGAGGAGTTATACCAAAAACTTCCATCGCTTCGTGATATTTCTTGAGATACCTTTCTGCTACTTCCCTAACTTTACTCTTTAAATCTACTGGGGGCTGAGGATTAGTAGATAGTGATTTAATTTCTTCTTTTGCCTTTTCAATTATCTTATCATCAACATCGGTAATATTTTTTACAAATTTAACCTTATATCCTCTGAAAATCAAATATCGTCTGATTACTTCAAAAATGTAGGCAGAACGTAGATGTCCAATGTGCGGTTCATCATAAACTGTAGGACCACAAACATAGATCCTCACCTTACCCTTATTTATAGGTCTAAAAATTTCTTTTTTGCCAGTTAATGTATTAAAAATCCTTATTCCCATCCCATTTACCCAAAACCATAAATACTAAGAATCAATCTGTTTAGAAGTAGGGGATTTATAATCTATGATTTATCATCTTTATCACTACTTTTTTTAGTCCTCCATTCTTTCAACTGTTTCTCAATCAATTCAATCTCGCTCTGTAAACGTTCAACCGCTTGCGCCAGGGGATCAGGAAGATTAGTATGGTCTAAACTAATCGTAGGCACAGGAACACCTTCATGCTTTACAACTCTCCCCGGAACCCCTACTACTGTACAATTGGAAGGAACATCCTTTATCACGACGGCGTTTGCTCCAATCTGAACGTTATCGCCAATAACAATATTTCCCAAAACCTTCGCCCCTGCTCCAATAACTACATTATTCCCAATTGTAGGATGCCGTTTACCTTTTTCTTTGCCCGTTCCCCCTAAAGTAACTCCTTGATATAAAGTAACGTTGTCTCCAATAACCGTAGTTTCTCCAATGACCACCCCCATACCGTGATCGATAAAAAACCCTTTGCCAATCTTTGCTCCGGGATGAATCTCGATTCCTGTAACATTACGGGCAAACTGCGAAATACAACGCGGAATCAAGGGAATCTTCAGATTCCAGAAAAGATGGGAGATGCGATAAAAAATGAGGGCGTGAAGACTAGGATAATTTAAGATTATTTCCAAAGCCGATTTTGCTGCCGGGTCACGCTCTGAAGCAGCCTTTATTTCTGGACGGAAGATAATGGAAATTAAAACAATAATTATCGCAAAAATTGCAAGAACTAACAGAATTATATTCCACATATAAATCACTCCTTCATTATTTTTTTCATCAATCTGCTTCGCTTTCGGAAATTTCTTCGCCTCTTATATAAAATCTTGACTTGTAAAAATATTATTTATCTAACAATACCACTGCCCATGCTGCCATTGCCTCGCCCTTACCAATAGAACCAATCCCTTCATGAGTCGTGGCTTTAATATTAATATTATCCCTAGAAATTCTAAGAATTCCACCAATATTTTTTTTCATCTTCTCTTTATACTTAGAAATCTCTGGATGCTCCGCAATTAAGGTAATATCTAAGTTCCTGATTATAAATCTCTTAGCTAAAACCAATTTAAAAACAAAATTAAGAATTTCTCTGCTCGCAATGTCTTTATATTTTGGATCATTATTAGGAAAATGTTCTCCAATATCGCCTTTTCCTATTGCTCCGAGGAGTGCGTCCGAAAGGGCATGTAGGATTACATCTCCATCGGAGTACCCTAAAAGACCTTTCTCATAAGGAATCTCTACCCCTCCCAGAAAAAGTTTTCTCCCTTTTACTAAGCGATGAATGTCATAACCTAAACCAACTCTCATGGCTAAAAAACCAAAATTTTTATTCGTTAAGTTTGAAAATTTTATTAGCCCGGCTAATTTAGTAAAAGGACACAAAGTGATTCAAAAGAACATAACAAACTTAACGAATTGACTTAAACGTTTTCTTTGCTACTTGATATTTTAAAATTGCCTTTGCCAGAAATAAATCCTCGGGGGTAGTAATCTTTATATTTAAAATGCTGCCTTCCACTATCTTAACCTTTTTCCCATAATGTTCTAAAACTTGAGCATCATCAGTAGGCTTAAATCCCTCATTAATTGCCTGTTGATAACAAGATACAATCAAATCTTTTCTAAACACCTGCGGTGTCTGAGTTTCCCAAATATATTCCCGAGAAACTGTCTCTACGACTGAACCGCTTTTAACCTTTTTTATCGTCGCGTTAATGGGAACTCCTAATACCGCCGCTCCAAACCTTGCTCCTGCCTCTATTACCTTTTTAAGTAAAATCTTATTAATAAAAGGCCTTGCCCCATCATGGACTAAAATTAAATCTGCTGTTTTGTCTATTTCTTTAAGTCCATTCCATACAGAATCGGTGCGTGTAGGTCCTCCTTTTACAACCTTTTTAACCTTTGTAAATCTAATTTTTTTTAGAAATTCATCCTTTGCATACATGAACGACCGCCCACTGACCACCAAAATAATTTCTCCTATCTCTTCTATTTCTTCTAAACTCTTAAGTGTATAATAAATAATGGGTTTGTTATCCAGGGTAACAAAAACTTTATCTTTATTTTCCCTCAAGCGCTTACCTCTTCCTGCTGAAGGGATAATAGCAGAAATTCTCATTTTAGAGAAAATTTTAGCACAAGGAAGGAAGATATTCAACAAATAAACTTTATTTAGATATCTTTATTCTTGACGATATAAGCCAGATGCGGAAGAACTATAAGAAAGGAAAGAGTAATCAAAAGAAATCTTAACTTTGTAGAAGCGAAAACTCCGGCAAGAAAAACAAAAAGTATCCCTATCAAAACCGCCAGACCATCTAAAATTAATGGTTTTTTCCCCAGGATAAAGATTAAGAATTCGCAGGGAAAAACCTAAAAAGAAAAGAAAAAAAATTATAGCGTAGAGAAGAATAAGATACCTATTCAATAAAAACAATATCCCTTTGCTAATTATTATTGTGCTAATCCAGAAACGGAGAAAGCTGCGCTGTCTTCTGGTTAGCATAAATTGTTATCTACCCACTTTACCAAATATCATTCTTCCTGCAGAAGTTTGGAGAACAGAAGTAACTGTGATGTCCACCGTTTTACCCAAAAGATGGCGAGCTTCTTCTACCACAATCATCGTTCCATCGTCGAGATAAGCTACTGCCTGATTATGCTCCTTGCCTTCCTTTACCAATTTCACAACCATCGTTTCCCCAGGAAGAACCACCGGTTTTAAAGCGTTGGCAAGGTCGTTTATATTTAGAACTGTCACTCCTTGAAGTTCGGCAATTTTATTCAGATTATAATCGTTTGTAAGAATTCTTGCCTCAATACTCTTTGCCAATTTAACCAATTTGGCATCTACTTCGGGAATATCCAGATAATCTTCCTCATGAATCCTTACTTCGATACGCGGAATTTTTTTTATCCGATTAAGAATATCCAAACCCCTTCTTCCCCGCGTCCTGCGCAGATGGTCTTGAGAATCAGCAATTTGCTGAAGTTCCTTTAACACAAAACGGGGAATGACCACTTTGCCTTCTATAAAGCGGGTCTGAAAAATATCGGCAATTCTTCCATCAATAATTACACTGGTATCAAGAATTATAATCTCCTCTTTCCGACTCTGAGGAGAAAGTTTCACATAAGGAATCAAAAGACTAAACTCCTCTTTACCTTTCAAAGCAATCACTATCCCCAAGTAAGAAAAAACGAAAGTAAAGATAAGGCGTAAAGAAGAGAGAATTTTTGGTTCAAGAGGAAAAAGTTCTAATATCCAAACCAAAAGTTTTGCAGTAACCAACCCCAGAATAAGGCCGAAGATTATGGCAAAAAAATCACGTAGAGAGACCCTGCGCATAAATATCTCTAGTACTACAACCAAAGTAGAGATTAAAAGCCCAACAAAAAACCCAAATAAAGGCTGACTAAACCATCCCCATTTGCCAAGATAATACCCTGTAAAAGAAGAGCAAATAATAAAAAAAAATCTCAAAAAAACAATAGCCATTTTATTCCTCCATTTAAATAAATTTATCCTAAAACCAAGTCTACTGCTTCTTCAATATTTTTCACTCCTCTAATCTCAAAATCTTTTTTAAGATCTTTTATGGAAGAAAGGTTACCTTTAGGTAAAATCGCCTTCTTAAAACCCAGTTTCTGTGCCTCCTGAATCCGCAGTTCCGCAAAACTTACCGACCTCACCTCTCCACCTAACCCCACTTCTCCCAAAACCACTGTGTCCTTAGAAACCGCTAAATTACGGAAACTGGAAACAATCCCCAAAATCACCCCTAAATCTACTGCTGGTTCCATTACTTTTATTCCTCCTACCACATTGACAAAAATATCTTGACCACCAAGATGTAAACCCAACCTTTTCTCCATTACTGCAATCAGTAATGGTATACGATTAAAATCTAAACCAATACAGCGCCTACGAGCAATCCCGGGAAGAGAAGAAACCACCAATGCCTGTATTTCTACCAATAATGGGCGCAATCCTTCCATAACAGGAACGATTAAAGAGCCAGGAATATTTTCTCCACGTTCACCTAAAAACATCTCTGAAGGATTCCTCACCTCCATCAAACCTTTAGCAGACATTTCAAAGATTGCTATCTCATTAGTCGAACCAAACCGATTCTTTACCGCCCGTAATATTCTCCTTTGACTGAAATCCTCACCTTCGAAATATAAAACTGTGTCCACCAGATGTTCCAAGACCTTAGGCCCAGCCAAAACTCCTTCCTTGGTTACATGCCCAATCAGAAACATCGAAATTCCCTTCTCTTTAGCTAATGAGGTGAGTAGTTGAGCACATTCACGTACTTGAGTCACTGTGCCCGTGCTGGACGAGAATTCCTTTTTATAGAGTATCTGTATTGAGTCAATAATTACAACCCCAGGATTTATTTTTTTAATATCCTCAATTATAAAATCTACATCATTCTCATTAACTATAAAAAGTTTATCTCCCACTAAACCCAACCTCTCTGCACGTATCTTTGTCTGGTTCAAGGACTCTTCCCCACTAACATAAAAAACTGTATTTCCCCTCATGCTCAAACTATGGGAAACTTGAAGAAGGATAGTAGATTTACCCACCCCGGGATTTCCCCCTACCAGAATTACTGAACCCCGAACAATCCCTCCTCCCAAAAGCCGATCAAATTCTTCTATTCCAGTAGAAACTCTTTCTTCTTCCTGAATATTAATCTCTGCGAGAAGACGGGGTAGTTCTGATTTTTCTCGCTCTTCTGAAACAAAGGAATCAACTGCTTCTTCTACAAAAGAATTCCACTCTTCACAATCAGGACATCTCCCCAACCAGCGTAAAGAACGATATCCGCAATTCTGACAGGTGAATATAGTTTTATTCTTAGCCATAGGTCCTTTACTTCTACTTCCTTACTTTTGGTCGATAAAGCAATTTCCAGGGGTGTTGTTTCAAATCCTTCACAAAGCCTTCAATCTCGTTGTACAAACCTTCTTCACTAATTAATTTTCCCACCGTTCCCCGTCCCTGATTAATTTTATCAACTATCTCCTGTAAGGAGAGACTCAATTTATCCAAATCTTCAGTTAATCTCTGTGCTTTTAAAATTACCTCTTTAAAAGCAACCTTAAACTCAGAATCATTCAAAATAGTGTTTACCGAGTTTATAGAATCTTCTAACTTGGAAGCAATTCTATAACCCAGTTCCGCAATCTGCCCCATGGAAACCGAATCTTTCCCATAAATAACATCCCCTGGTTTTAAAATACCTTCTTTATTTACGCCGGGAATAATCTCTAAATATTTTTCTCCCAAAAGGCCGAGGGTGTTTATATAAGGAGTGGAATCATCATAAATAACAAACTTTTTATCTATCCAAGTAAGTAACTCCACATGTGGTAATTCATTATCCGGAGCATAAACAATTTGTAAATCTTTTACCTCTCCAATCTTAACTCCCGCTAACCTCACAGGTGCTCCTATATCAATCCCATTGGCAAAATTAAAAATTACCTTTAAATAATATCCTCCTACTGCCGCCTTAAAATCACTTATCGAAAGTACAATAATTGTCAAAATTATTAACCCGATTAAAACAAATATCCCCACCTTTAACTCAAACATCTTCCTCTTCAACTTATATCCCCCCTTCCTCCTCTATTTCCATCACTCCCTTTGCCTCTCCCAAAATAAATTGCTTTACCAAAGGATCCTCTGTATTATTGATCTCTTCAGGAGTGCCTGTGGTAATAATTTTACCTTTATAAAGCATGGCAATTCTATCCCCAATTCTAAACGCACTCTTCATATCGTGAGTTACTGCAACCGCCGTTACTCTTAACTTATCGTGAAGGTCAACAATAAGAGAATTTATTGCATCGGCAGTAATGGGGTCTAAACCTGTGGTAGGCTCATCATAAAGAATTATCTCCGGATGCATACATATCGCCCTGGCTAAAGCAACTCTTTTCTTCATACCTCCGCTTAACTGTGCTGGATAAAGCTCCTCCGTTCCCGGAAGCCCAACGAGCCTAAGACATTCTCTTATTCTCTCTTCTATCTTATCCTTATCAGCATATCCGTGTTCGTAAAGAAAGAACCCTACGTTTTCTCTTACAGTTAGGGAATCAAAGAGAGCGGCGCTCTGAAAAAGCATTCCAAACTTCATACGCCTTCTATCCAATTCCTTACCTCTAAGACGGGTAATGTCATCGCCATCAATAATTATCTCTCCTTTATCAGGTTTTAAAAGACCAATGATTAACTTAAGTAAAACAGATTTACCACATCCGCTACGGCCAATAATTACAATAGTCTCCCCCGTTTTTATGCGTAAATTGAGGTTATCTAAAATTACCTTGCCATCAAAAGATTTACACAAGTTAATTATTTCTATCATCTAGGTTATAGAATCATCGGTACATAAAATAGAATAAAGCGGTAAACAAACAGTCAGCAGCAATAATCAAAATAAAAGAAAAAACTACCGCACGCGTAGTAGCACGTCCTACTCCCTCCGCCCCTCCCTCGGTATCCATACCCTCTCTACAGGAAATAATAGCAATAATAACTGCAAAGAAAAAAGCCTTTATTAGTCCTGTAAAAACATCTTTAAAGGTCAAGGTATTAAAAGTCATTCTTATATATAAATTTTGCCCAATCCCTAATTTACCCACTCCAATCATAAAACCTCCCAGCATGCCAATAAAATCTGCGTAAACAGTAAGAAGAGGCAACATGGTGATAAGTGCAAGGAACCGCGGAACTACAAGATATTTAATAGGGTTGGTAGCCAAAGTTTCCAGGGCGTCAATCTGTTCGGTTACCTTCATTGTCCCCAGTTCAGCAGTAATTGCTGCCCCCATTCTCCCGGCAACCACCAGAGCAGTTAAAACCGGACCCAACTCCCGAGTAATCGAAAGCGCTACCAGCGAGGAAATATAAACCTCTGCTCCCAGTTTCTGCATCTGGTAAGCACTTTGCAAAGCAAGAACCATACCCGTAAAGAGAGAAGTAAGAGAGACAAGAGATAAACTCTCCACTCCTATTTTAGCCATCTGCTCAAACACACTCTTGCGCCGGAATGGGGGGACGAAAGATAAAAGCAATGTCTGGGTGCACAAAACCCCGATGCTCCCTAAGTAACTTGTCAGAGAAAGAAATTTTTCCCCTAGATATCTAAGCATTTTTATCTTTTATCTTTAGAATCTAACTTTTCGCTCAAAGCCAAAAATCTCCTCATTTTCTTTTAACCGCAGTTTCAAACTTCTATCTTCCTTAAGTTTATATTCTAAACCAAATTCATCGCTTTTTTCCTTTGTTATCCCCTGATTATCTTTCATATAAGAACGAAACTGGATGCTAAATTTTTCATCTATACCTTTGTCTGCAATAATGGAATCAGTATAGTCCTTTTGTGAAACACGCCAACCTTGCCATTCCATCCCTTCCTGATAGGGTATGAGTACAATATTTCTTACAAAATCGTATTTCCCTAATTTCTTCAAATCTATCTCGCCACCAAGGTCAAAATATCCTTTTTCTTGATAAATCCGCGTATCGGTTAATCTGAAAACGCTATTCTCACCCTCAAATTTAATTTTCCCTCCTTTAAATTTAAATGGCCCAAATTCCCCTTCTGTAAAATCAAAACTTCCTTTAGTAAATACATTGCCTTCCCTTATTTGCAAATCAATCCCCCCAGAAATTCCTCCCCAGGCATTCCAGTTAGGATAATAGAAATAAGCAAAATAAAGAAGGTTAAGATTCCTGAGCAAAACGCGGAGGTTTCCCGAAACAAAATCCAAAAATCTTATATCCCCCTCAAGCCATAAAGAATCTGCCCATTTAAAACTATCTATATTTAACATGCCATCCTTTAATCTGTAACTTCCTTCAAATTCGGGTAAAGGCAAAAAATTGAAAAGTGTCCCTGAACTATAAACTTTTCCTTCCAAGATTTTCTCTTGAGAATCATATTCACCCTCAATAAAAATATTGGAAATCAATTCATTATTATCCATTAAGGGAAAGTGATTAAAAATTATTTTTATGGATTTCTTTTTTTCTTTAAAATCGCCCTCAATCCGCAGAGGAAAATTTTTATTGTCTTGATATTTTTCAAATATCAAACTAAATCTGCCGACCAAGGGAAGAAATTCTCCGCTAAGATGAAAGACCGGTTTTTCTAAGTCATTAAACCCTTCTATAAGAATCTTTTCACTATCTCCACTCATATAAATAAACGTTGGGATAAAAGAAGAAAGAAATCTACTGGAAGGATCCCTTTCAAAATGGCACTTTAAGTCTATCTTGGGATTTCTTTGGGCAAAGCTACCCAGAATTGCCTTCAATTCAAAAGGGAAAAATTCTGCCAGAATTCCTTTCGATTCCTTAATCTCTAAATACCCACTACTCAAAACTGCGCTTAGTGAAATAATGCGGAGAGGTATCTTTATTCCTTTTACAAAAAAAGCTGCATCTTTAACAAAAAAACCTATATCTTTTGATTCACTTTTCCTTCTTAAAAAAATATCCCACAGAGAAAAATTGAAATAAACATCTTTGGCGGATATAAAAAACGAGTCTTTGCTATCTGTTATCTGAACGTCACCGAAATTTAAATTCCTCGCCCACCAATGTTTGAAATCTCCTATTTTTAAAGAAACGGATAATTGTCTACTGAGTTCTTTCTCGATCGAGGCTTTAATTTCGTTCAATAATTGCCCACGCTCTGCATAAATAAACAAAGATAATCCAATGATTAGTAAAAAAAATATTAAAAAAATATTCTTTTTTCTCTGTATGCGACTGCGCATTATAATAAATAATCTAGCCCTTCAATGTAAAAACTAACTCAAAACTTGTTTTTCTTTCGCAGTCTCAAATTCAAGTCTCTGCTCATGGGATACAATTCTTATCGTATCTCCTACTTTAAATTTACCGGCAATTATTTCTTCAGCAAGAGGGTCTTCAACATACCGCTGAATTGTCCTCCTTAAGGGGCGAGCACCTAAAACCGGGTCGAAACCTTTATCAATCAGAAATTCTTTTGCCTCTGGAGTCAATTCTATAAAATAACCTTGTTCTCCCAGCCTTCTGCGAACCTCACTAATCTCCAATTCCACAATCTTCTGTAAATCTTCTCGCGTAAGGGGACGAAAAACAATAATATCGTCTATACGATTGATAAACTCGGGCTTAAATGTTCTTTTAACTTCATCCAAAAGCCTCATCTTTATCGTATCGTAATTTATTTCCTCTTTTTCACTGCGGAATCCCAGATTAGCCTGCTTCTTCCAAAATTCAGCACCAATATTCGAAGTCATAATAAGGATAGTATTTCTGAAATCAACTCTTCTACCAAAACTGTCTGTAAGACGCCCTTCATCTAATACCTGAAGGAGAATATTAAAAACATCAGGATGCGCCTTTTCTATCTCATCAAGAAGTATAACTGAATATGGTCTTCTCCTTATTTTCTCGGTAAGCTGACCTCCCTCCTCATATCCCACATAGCCCGGAGGAGCACCTACGAGACGTGAAACATTAAATTTTTCCATATATTCCGACATATCCAATTGAACCAAAGCATCTTCATCACCAAACATAAACTCTGCCAAAGCCTTACCCAAAAGAGTCTTTCCCACGCCTGTAGGGCCAAGAAAGATGAAGGAACCAATGGGTCGACGCAGGTCTTTAAGCCCTGCGCGAGAACGACGGACTGCGCGAGCAATGGCAGAAATTGCTTCTTCCTGTCCAATTACTCGCCGATGAATCTCCTCTTCTACATGGAGAAGTTTCTCTGATTCTTTCTGCTCTAATCTAATCAAAGGAATCCCTGTCCATTTGGAAACAATCTGAGCAATATCTTCTTCTGTAACCTGAGGTTGAATTTCGTTTTTCTTTTTTTCCCATTCCCGTTTGAGTTGTTCAAGTTCTTGACGCGCAAGCCTCTCTTGGTCCCGTACATGGGCTGCCTTTTCAAAATCTTGCCCTTTTATTGCCGCCTCCTTTTCCTTAGTAAGCTGTTCTATCCTTTGTTCTAACTCTTTCATTTCAGACGGGGGGGTAAGTACCGAAAGTCTTGCACGCGAACCAGCCTCGTCAATTAAGTCAATTGCCTTATCGGGAAGAAATCTTCCTGAGATATAGCGGTCGGATAGACGGGACGAGGCAACAATTGCTTCATCAGTAATCTTTACCCGATGGTGAGCCTCATATTTGTCACGCAATCCTTTGAGGATTTCTATAGTCTCTTCAACCGTAGGCGGGTCTACCATAATTGTTTGAAACCGACGTTCTAAGGCTGCATCTTTCTCGATGTATTTACGATATTCATCTAAGGTCGTAGCACCAATACACTGTAATTCTCCCCTTGCTAAAGCAGGTTTTAAAATATTGGAAGCATCAATTGCTCCCTCCGCACCGCCCGCCCCTACCAAGGTGTGCAATTCATCTATAAAAAGAATAACATTTTCGGAGCGTTTTATTTCATCCATCACCGCTTTAATCCGCTCTTCAAATTGTCCACGGTATTTTGTCCCTGCTACCATAAGGGCTAAGTCTAAGGTAATTACACGTTTATCGCGTACTACTTCCGGTAAATCTCCCCGTACAATTTTCTGCGCCACTCCTTCCACAATTGCAGTTTTACCCACGCCTGCTTCGCCTAAGAGAACAGGATTATTTTTGGTCCTTCGGCTCAAAATCTGCATTACGCGTTCAATCTCTTCTTTCCTTCCAATTACCGGATCAAGTTTATTCTCCCGTGCCAACTGAGTAAGGTCTCTGCCAAAAGCATCAAGGGCAGGGGTTTTTGTCTTCTGCCCAGCGGGAGTCCCATACATTGAACTTCCAGAACTACCCGCTCCCAAAAGTTCCATCACCGCTCTTCTTACCTTAGTAAGGTCTAATCCTAAATTAACTAATACCTGGGCTGCCACCCCTTCTCCTTCACGAATCAAACCTAAAAGTAGATGCTCTGTTCCGATATAGTTATGACCCAAGGAACGCGCCTCTTCCATGGCCAACTCAATAACCTTTTTTGCCTTCGGTGTAAACGGAATGTCTCCAGAAACCACGGTGCTGGGGCCAGGTTGAACAATCTTCTCCACCTCTAACCGAATACCTTCCAAATTCAAACCCAAATTTTGCAATACTGCTGCCGCCACGCCCTCTCCTTCACGAATTAGCCCCAAAAGGATGTGCTCGGTACCAATATAATCGTGGTTAAAACGCCGCGCTTCTTCCTTTGCCAACAATACTACCTTCCTCGCTCTCTCGGTAAATCGATTAAACATAATTTATCCTCCTGTTTTTTATTTTATAGAGATATAATAACACACAAAAAAGCTAATTTCAAATAAAAACCTCTTTGGGGGTAGGGAAAACTTTCTAAATCACTCCCAGTTTATTACGAATTAACTGTGCCCTTTTTACATCGCGTTGTTGAGGAGTAAGTTTTTTCCCTTCCAGTTTCTGAAGATGGGCGGGCTGAATAAAAATAAAAAGTTCGTTCAATTGTCGACGAGTAATATCTTTAATAATCCCCAAATCTACACCCAGTCTTACGTGAGAGAGAAGTTCTATCGTTTCGTTGCTAGAGATAATATAGGCATTCTTAAGTACTCCGTAAGCACGCCAGATGCGGTCGGTAATCCTTTCTTTTTCCTGGGTCATAATCATCTGACGGGCATTTTGTTCATATTCCACAACCTGTTTAATAATCTTCTCTAAATTATCAACGATATCCTCTTCTTTCTGTCCTAAAGTCACCTGGTTAGATATCTGGAAAAAGTTACCTGTTGCTTCCGTCCCTTCACCATAAAAACCTCGCGCGGTAAGTCCAAGACGGGTAATTGCCTGTAGAACTTTGTTTATCTGTTTAGTGAATACAAGTACAGGCAGATGCAGCATAACCGAAGCACGCAAACCTGTTCCTACATTAGTCGGGCAGGCGGTAAGATAACCCCACTCAGAAGAAAAAGCAAATTTTATCTTCTCAGAAAGAAACTCATCTAACTTCCGCGCAATCTCAAACGCACCAGAAATATTAAATCCCGACTGCATCACTTGAAGGCGGAGATGGTCTTCTTCATTAATCATCCCACTAACCATTTCATTTGTACTGACTGCCACTGCTTTAGAATTGGGTTTTTGAATAAACTCATGGGAGACAAGATGCCTTTCTAAAAGAAAAATTCGGTCTATTTCATCAATTTCTTTCAGCAAAAGAAAAATGCCGTCTTTTAGAAACTCGCTCTCTTTCAAAACATTCTTAATTATCTCCAAAATATCTTCTTTTTCTTTCTTGCTTGCCCAATGAGTAAATGGTATTTTATCCACATTGCGTGCAAGACGCACACGACTTGACATCACAATATCCGAATTTAAACCTTCTCCTTTAAGCCACTCTCCCAAACGCACCAATAAATCATCTAAGACCATATATTCTCCCTTTTGACGAAATGTTAAGTCTTCTTTTGATTTTTCTTCTCTAACTCTCTTATCTTATCTCTTAATCTTGCTGCCTCCTCAAACTCCTCTTTCTGAATGGATTCCTGTAATTTTTCTTTCAAGACATCAAGTTCTGATTTCCGTTTTACCTCTTTAACCATCTTAGGAGGCACTTTTCCTAAATGTTGCGTAGAACCATGGATGCGTTTTAGAAGGGGGACGAGATTCTTGCGAAAAGATGCGTAACACTCGCTACAGCCCAGCCGACCAATCTTTTTAAAATCCTCATAAGTCATTCCACAATTATCACACTTAAGTTTTAACTCCTCCTTTGCTTTTTCTCCTAAAGTAGTTCCTAGGTCTGCTATGCCGGCGAGAAGGTCCGAAACCCCAAACTGTTGTTCCATCTGAATAGACTTCTCTCGTGCACAATCCTCACAAATATGCATCTCGGTTATCTGATTGTTAATAATTTCCGTTACATGGACGGTTGCCTGTTTCTTCCCACAAATGTCACATAACATTATTCCTCCCTTCGGTCGTCACAAATATAGAAATTAAAGCACAAAAATCAAAAATTTAAATTTTATACCTTATCCCTTCGGTTCTCGTCAATTTCTTGAATTCACGCATTAACTTTGAGGTAATTTCCCCAGGCTTACCCTTTCCGATAATCCGAAAATCAATTTTTACTACGGGAATAATTTCTGCAGCTGTTCCCGTGAGAAAACATTCATCCGCATTGTAGAGTTCATGTCGTGTAAGTATAGTCTCTTTTACCTCTAATCCCTCTTTAATTGCTATATCCATTACCGTATTGCGGGTAATTCCCTTAAGTATCCCTACATAAGGAGGAGGGGTGATGAGAATTTTATCTTTTATTATAAAAATATTGTCCCCAGTGCATTCCGCTACATATCCCAAGAAATTGAGCATAATCGCTTCCTCTACGCCGCAATTAATAGCTTCAATCTTAGCAAGAATATTATTGAGATAGTTCAAAGATTTAATCTGGGGATTTAGTGCCTCAGGAATATTCCTCTGTGTAGGCACAGTGATTATCTCTAAACCCTCTTGGTAATATCTTTCGGGATAGAGCACAATTTTATCGGTAATAATAAAAATATTTGGTTTTTTACATTTGCGCGGGTCTAATCCCAGATCCCCTTCTCCTCGTGTTACGACCACTCTTATATACGCATCTCTCAAACGGTTTATCTTTAACGTATCTACCACCGCCTTAATCATTTCTTCTTTGCTTAAAGGAATATTCAACATTATGGTATGTGCTGATTCATAGAGTCTGTCAATATGTTCCTTTAATTTAAAAACCAAACCATTATAGGAACGAATACCCTCAAATACTCCATCACCATATAAAAGACCGTGGTCGAAAATAGAAATTTTTGCCTCTTCCTTATCTAACATTTTCCCATTGAGATAGATTTTCATACCCATTTCCTCTCCTTCTTTATTAAAAAACAATCTCCTTTTTTAAGCTCTCGCCAGTTATCTCTCCATCTTTTATATAGATAATCCTTTTTGCTTTTTCTGCTATCTCTTGTGAATGTGTTACTAAAACAACAGTCTGTCCTTTCTCCTTATTTATTTCCATCAAATAGCCAAGCACCAGCTCTCCCATTTGGGAATCGAGATTTCCTGTAGGTTCATCACATAGGAGAAGAAGGGGTTCATTAATTAAGGCACGAGCAATTGCCACGCGCTGTTGCTCTCCTCCCGATAACTCGCTGGGTTTATGATTAAATCTCTCCTCAAGCCCAAGCATAGTAAGTATCTCTTCAGCTTTCTCTCTGTATCTTCTTCTCTTATGAAAACTATCATACACCATACCGGCAATATAGACATTCTCTAAGACATTAAATTCCGGAAGAAGATGATAAAATTGAAAAACAAATCCAATTTTTTTATTCCTTATCTTCGCTCTTTCCTCTTCGCTTATATTATATAAATTTAAACCCTCAAAGTAAACATCTCCTTTTGTAGGCAGGTCTAAGCCCCCGATGAGATGTAACAGTGTGGATTTACCCGCGCCTGATGGTCCGACAATAGCTACAAAATCTTCCTTTTCTATTTTAAGGTCTATTCCTTTTAAAACCTCCAAAGGTTTACCCTCACTGGTATAAATTTTGTGTACTTTTTTAACCTCTACCATTTTACATTTTGATTTTTGATATTTTAATTTTATTCATACCGCAATGCCTCAATGGGTTCAAGTCGCGAGGCTTGTCTCGCAGGGTGAATGGTAGCAATGTAACTGATAAGTAGGGCAAAAAAGGTCACCAAAAACAAATCCAACCTCTCCATTCTCACTGGTATGCGGTCTATATAATAGATATCTGGCGGAAGTTTAATAAATTGATAATTTTCTAAAAGATAACATAAACCGCATCCACTTACTAATCCTAAAACAGTTCCTAAAATTCCAATAATCATCCCCTCATAACTGAAGATTAATTTTATAGAAGAGGTGGGTATGCCAATTGCCTTAAGAATTCCTATATCTTTTGTTTTCTCCATCACCAACATGATGAGAGTGGAGGCAATATTAAATGCTGCCACAATTACAATTAAAGTAAGGATAATAAACATTACTGTTTTCTCCAGCTTCAGTGCAGAAAAAAGATTTCTGTTTAAGTCCATCCAAGTAAGCACAAAGTAACTTGGCCCGATTTTTTCACTGATAGTTCTACGAATATACATTGCTGAATCTACTTTATCGATACTTAATCCCAATCCGGAAACAAACCCTTCGAGCCCAAAGATTTCCTGGGCATCTTTTAAATTTATTAAACTCAGATTCGCATCATATTCATACATTCCTGAGTGAAAAATACCCGAAATCTTAAAAGAATAATATTGTCCGTCAAAAGGAGAGATTAACTGTAAATTATCCCCTAACTGTAACGCCAGTTTCTCTGCTAAAACATTACCAATAATAATTTCCCCTTTTTTTATCTCAAAATTTCCCTCCTTAAGATATTTATCAAGACGAGTAACTTTCAATTCCAATCCTGGTTCTATCCCTCTTACTATCAAACCAAAAACATTTTGACGATGGATAAGCATTGCCTGACCATTGATAAAAGGAGCTACCCCTCTTACTCCCGGAAGTGTATTTATCTGTTCTATAAGCGAATGGAAATGAGAAATTCCATAATCTTTTTCGATGATAATATGGGGATTAACCCCTACAATTTTTTCTTTAAGTTCGGAGTCAAAACCACTCATTACTGCCAGAACAACAATGAGCGCCGCTACACCAACGGTAACCCCTAAGACAGAGATAATACTTACTAAGGAGATAAAACGCGTACGACGTTTACTCAAAAAATAACGCCAAGCAATCCAAAATTCAAAACGCATATCAATCCTGCTCGGGTTTTAACTGGGGGAATAAAATCACTTCCCTGATTGATGCACGGCCGGAAAATAACATAATTAAGCGGTCTATTCCTATCCCTAAACCTCCCGCGGGTGGCATACCATGTTCTAAGGCTAACAGAAAATCTTCATCAATTTTCTCTGTACGGTTTTCCTTCACCAACTCTTCAAATCTTTTCCTTTGTTCAAGAGGGTCATTTAACTCAGAATAGGCATTAGCAATCTCTAAACCTCCAATAAACAACTCAAATCTATCGCTTAAATAAGGATTATCGGGCTTTGTTTTTGCCCAAGGGCAAAAAGCTGAATAAAGGTCAATAATAAAAAGAGGTTGATTTTCCTCTGTTGGCTCCAATTGTTCACTAATAAAGTTGACGATCTGAGAACGACTTAATTTACCTCTATCCATCCGCAGCCCCAATCTATCTGCCCAGACCTCTGGTGGTTGGTCGGGAGTTATTCCGAATTTTTCCTTCATCATTTCCGAAAAAGAAATCTTCCGCCAAGGGGGACTTAAATCTATTTCCTTGTCTTGGTAAAGTATTTTGGTCTTTCCTAAAACCTCTTTAGCAAGATAAACAATTAAATCTTCAATCAAACGCATCATCTCTGAACAGTCCCCATACGCTTGATAAACTTCCAACATGGTAAACTCAGGGTTATGCCTTGTGGATACTCCTTCGTTGCGAAAACTGCGGTTTAATTCATAGATTCTATCAAACCCCGCAACCAATAATCTTTTCAAATATAACTCCGGAGCGACCCTTAAGAAAAGTTCTTTGCCATACACATCTAAAGATGTTTTCAAAGGAGTGCCCACCGCTCCTCCGGGTATTGGATGGAGCATAGGAGTTTCCACCTCTAAAAACCCGCGATTATCCAGAAATTCTCTAATCTTCTTGATAATTTTTGTACGCAGGATAAATATTTCTTTTACTTCCGCATTAGCAATAATGTCTAAATAGCGTTGGCGATATCTCAGTTCTACATCTTTCAAGCCATGCCATTTTTCAGGAAGGGGTCTTAAAGATTTGGCTAAAAGTTTAAAATCTTTTACTTGAACAGTTTCTTCCTGAGTACGTGTCCTGAAAAGTTTTCCCTCTACACCGATAATGTCTCCTATATCTAACTTATTAAACAGCTTTGCCTTGGACTCTTCAAGAAGGTCATCTTTAAAATAGAGTTGTAGTTTCCCTGTAGAGTCTTGAATGTCCAAAAAACTTGCCTTGCCATGCGCACGAATTGCCATAATTCTTCCTGCAATTTTCACTTCTTTCTGCTCACAAAAATCTGCTCTTATCTCCCCTATGGGTTGATAAATAAATTTTTCTCCGTAGGGATAAATCCCCTGATTACGGATTTCCTCCAATTTTTTAAGCCTCACTTTGATTATTTCATTAATCTCTTCCATATTGAGGAAATTATAACAAAAGACATCGAGGATTTAAAGGAGAAAAATTAAAAAGACGACGCACAATAGAACAAACCAATCTCCAAAACGGGTATAGATTGTCTTTTCTGAATTGGGGAGAATATCGCTGGTATGAATTCCCCTGATAAATAACCGTTCTCCTCTATCATCCTTCAATTCCGAAACAATCTTTCCTAAAGAGCTAACCACGCAACTGTAGCCGGTATTAGCAGCCCTCACCATATAACGCCTGTTTTCCACCGCTCGAAAAACCAGCGCTTGAAGATGCTGAAAGGAAGCAGAACTTTTTCCATACCAACCATCTTCGGTAAGGTTAATGAGAAATTCCGCGCCCTTTTTTACAAAATTACGCACTAAATTTGGGAAAATATCTTCAAAACAAATCAAAACGCTAAAGGGATATCCGGTACACGGTAGGCGGTGCAGGAAAACCGCATATTCTTTACCTCTTGTAAAATCTCCAATATCAAACTTATGCTGCAAAAATCCAAGAATTTTGGGAAAAGGGGTATACTCACCGAAAGGAACGAGATGAATTTTGCGATACCTCTTAATTTCTTCGCCTTCTCCAGAAATAAAAATTGCGGCGTTATAAATTAACTCTCCTTCCCAAACAGGAGCTCCCAGGAGAATACCTGTTTTAACCTCTTTGGTTAGGTCTAAAACTTTTGTCCTTAAATCTTCCTCCACCTCCCAGAAACCAGGAAAAGCGGTTTCGGGCCAAATAATAAGCGAAGAGTTTTTTCTTACCGCCATTTGTGTCAGATAAACATAACGTTCTATGATTTCATTTTTAAATTTCACATCCCATTTTTCATAAGGAGAAATGTTTGCCTGAATAAGGGAAATCCGCAGAGGTAGTGAGTGGTGAGCTGAAAGTGGCGTGTGTATTTTAAAGTAGCCATAGATTGAGCATAGAGAAAGCAGGACGAAAACTGCAAGTATTCTTTTCATCCTCCTGAATACTGACTCCTTACTAATAAATACTAAATAAATTGCTACATTGACCAAGACAATAAGAAAAGAAACGCCGTATCCACCGGTTATATCGGCAATTTGAATAAGCGGAAGGTTTTTATATTGAGAATAGCCCAAGAGTACCCAAGCAAAACCGGTAAAAAGATTACTGCGAAGAAATTCTAAGAAAACCCAAGCACTGGGAAGAAAAAGTAATCCATAATCCGTAACTCGTAATCCGTAATTAGTAATTAAACCAAAAAGCCCTAAATAGATGGCTAAATATAAAACTAAAAAAAGATATCCTAAGAAAGTCACCTTAACCAACCAATAGAGAATTCCTGCCCAAAAAATTAAACCCCACAAATAAGATAAAAAAAATGTCTGTTTTTTATTTTTATTTTTTAAAGCAAAAAACAAAGGAACAAGACCAAACCAGGCAAAAAGATAAAAATCTGTAGAGGGAAAAGACAAAATTAAAAGTAGAGCACTAATAAAACATAAGGAAAAAGAAAAAAACATCTGTTTCGATTTAAAATGTATAAATATATTTGCCTTTAATAAAAAAAATATCCGTATGTAAAAGTTTTTACAAATTACGGATTACCAGTTACGATTTACGGATTTACGAATCTCAAGTTAAGCAGTTCTTACTTACCACAACACTTCTTATATTTTTTCCCGCTTCCACAAGGACAGGGGTCATTGCGTCCCACCTTCGGTTCTGAACGACGAAAAGGAATGGTAGTAGTCTCCCCTCTCTTTGCTCCTTTTGCCATAGGAGTTTCTTCTAAATCCTTAGTAGTAGGAAGCGCCTCTTGCGGCATTCGCGAAGGCAAGTTCTGGAATTGTCCTACCTCTCGATGCACCAATTCCTGCGGTAAACCTTCAAATACGCCAAAAATTCTTTTTTCTGCCATACCGTACAATCTAAAAAGAGAACTCAAGGATTCTTCTTTTATGCGGGAAATCATCTCCTCAAACATCGCAAACCCTTCATGTTGATATTCTACCAACGGGTCACGCTGGCCATAAGCACGCAGACCTATCCCTTCTCTTAAAGCATCCATATTGTAAAGATGCTCCTTCCAGCGCTCATCAATAGTCCGCAAAAGAACAAAACGCTCAAACTCACGCAACTGTCTTTCTCCTAATAATTTTTCCCTCTCCTCGTAACTTTCTATAATCTTATTATAAATATACTCTTTGACCTCAGGATTATTTAACTTTTTTAACTCTTCAGGATTAATACGCACCAAAAATTTCTCATAAATCCAAAGAGACAAACCCGAATAGTTATTTTCTGCTTCATCCGTTGCCGATAAAAGATAACGGTGAATATTCTCTTCCAGCAACTCCTCCAGCATTTCATAAATATGATTCTTAAGACTCTCTGATTCCAGTATAAGTTTTCTCTCTTCATAAATAATCTCACGCTGACGATTCATTACATTATCGTATTCTAAAAGCTGTTTCCTGACTGAAAAATTAAACTCTTCCACTCTCTTCTGGGCAGTTTCGATTGCCTTGGAAATCAAAGGATGTTCTATGACCTGCCCTTCTTCCATTCCAAAACGTTCCATCAAAAGCACCAATCTATCAGAACCAAATAATCTCAGTAAGTCATCTTCTAAAGAAAGATAAAAACGGGAAGAACCGGGGTCACCTTGCCTGCCTGCTCTTCCTCGCAACTGATTGTCAATTCTTCTTGCCTCATGTCTTTCTGTGCCAATTACATGTAATCCTCCTAATTCCACAACTTTTCTATGCTCCTCTTCTACCTGCTTCTTCACCTCTTCGTATATCTTCAAAAACTCTTCTTTAGAAACACTGGAGGCATCTCTTTGACCTGCTTTCAAAAAATCTTTAGTTAAATATTCAGGGTTTCCCCCTAAAAGAATATCGGTTCCTCTACCCGCCATATTGGTAGCAATGGTAACTGCCCCCAGCCTTCCTGCCTGGGCAACAATATGCGCTTCTAACTCGTGATACTTGGCATTCAATACATTGTGGGGAATTTTACGCTCCTTTAACATCCTGCTTAAACGTTCAGACTTCTCAATAGAAAGCGTACCCACAAGAACTGGTCTTCCCTTTTTATGCAAATCCACAATTTCCTCCGCCACCGCTTTAAACTTCTCCCGCTCTGTTTTATAGATTACATCAGGATAATTTGTCCTGATGAGAGGACGATTAGTAGGAACCACCACGACATCAAGTTTATAAATGGCGTGAAATTCCTGCGCTTCAGTAATTGCGGTTCCTGTCATTCCCGCAAGTTTTTTATACATCCGAAAATAATTCTGCAAAGTAATCGTAGCCAAAGTCTGACTTTCTCGCTCTGGGGCAATACGTTCCTTTGCTTCCACCGCCTCATGTAATCCATCAGACCAGCGTCTCCCGGGCATAAGCCTTCCTGTAAACTCATCGACGATGAGTACCTTCCCATCTTTAACCACATAATCCACTTCATTCTCAAAAAGTTCATAGGCACGAATGAGTTGCCTATCGGCATGAATCTTTTCCTGCTTCTGGGCTTCCTTACGGAAAAGTTCATCTTTTAGTTTAATTTTCTCCTCCCAGCTAATATCCTCTTTATCTTCCAAGTGCTTTATCTCTTCGGCAATATCCTTCAAGACAAATAACTCGGGGTCACGCGAACCCAAAAACTCTCTTCCTTTTTCCGAAAAATCTATGGAGTTTGCTTTTTCATCTATTACATAAAAAAGCTCCTCATCAAGTTCATGAAGACGCTTATCACGAATATAATCCAGTTCCACTTTCTGAATGAGACGACGAATCTTATTATCCTCTAAGAAATGAAGTAATCTTTTATTCTTTGGTTCTCCTCGTGAAGCTATAAGAAATTTTATCGCTGCGGAGTATTCCTTTTCAGGCTGATTCCAGAGCGTTTCTGCTTCGTTAAGAATCTCCTCAATAAGACGGCGCTGTTTACGCACCAGTTCTTCAATAAGCGGTCTCCTTTCTTCGTAGATGGTATTAACAAAAGCCACCGGTCCAGAAATAATCAAGGGAGTCCTTGCCTCATCAATGAGAATAGAATCCACTTCATCCACAATTGCATAAAAAAGTTCCCTCTGCACCCGCTCTTCCTTACGCACAACCATGTTGTCTCTTAGATAATCAAAACCAAATTCATTGTTTGTACCATAAGTTACATCACAAAGATAAGCTTTTTTCCTATCTTCAGAAGAAGAATCGTGTTGAATAACTCCCACCGTTAATCCTAAAAGCCTGTATATCGGCCCCATCCATTCTGCGTCCCTTCGGGCTAAATAATCGTTAACAGTCACTACATGGACCCCTCGTCCTAAAAGAGCATTGAGATACACCGCTAAAGTTGCTACAAGTGTCTTCCCTTCTCCTGTAGCCATCTCCGCAATTTTACCCCGATGAAGAACTATTCCCCCTACCAACTGCACATCAAAATGACGCAGACCAATAGTGCGCCTTCCCGCTTCCCTCACCAAGGCAAATGCCTCAGGAAGAATCTCTTCCAAAATCTCTTCTTCTTTCTTCCTCTGCAAACTTGGTTCGAGTTCCTGGACATTAAACTCTTGCTTCCTTTTACGGATATAATCCCTAAACCCTTCTGTCTTAGCAAGTATCTCCTCGTTACGCAAACTCTCTATCTTTGGCTCAAGCTGATTAACCCTCTCTACAATTGGCTTAAGTCTTTTCAATTCTCGCTCATTAGCATCGCCAAAAATTTTACGTAAAATAAACCCAACCATATTTAGTTATTCGGATTTTTTCTCCATTTTAGATATGCTTCCATAAACCCATCGAGATTCCCATCAAGAACTCCTTGAGCATTACCCGTCTCAAACCCCGTGCGATGGTCTTTGACCAAAAGATAGGGATGCAGGATATAGGACCGAATCTGGCTCCCCCAGGCAATCTCTTTCTTCTCTCCCGAAAGTTTTACCACTTGTTCCTCCCGTTTTTTTCTTTCCAATTCATAAAGACGAGAACGTAAGATTTTCATTGCGGTTGTCTTATTTTGATACTGAGACCTTTCATTCTGGCAGGAAATCATAATACCTGTAGGAATATGAATAATTCTCACTGCAGAGTCTGTAACATTTACATGTTGCCCACCTGGACCGCCGGCACGAAATGTTTCTATCCGCAGGTCCTTATCCTCTATCTTTACCTCTATCTCATCTCCTATCTCCGGAATCACTTCTACGGAAGCAAAAGAGGTGTGCCTCCTCTTATTAGCATCAAAAGGGGAAATGCGCACAAGACGGTGTACCCCATGCTCAGACTTAAGGTACCCATAAGCGTAATCGCCTTTTACTAAAATAGTAACATTTTTTATTCCTGCTTCTTCACCCGCGAGCATATCCAGGACTTTGACGGAAAAACCTCTTTCTTCTGCCCAGCGCATAAACATTCTTAAAAGCATTGCCGTCCAGTCACAGGATTCGGTTCCTCCTGCTCCTGCATTTATGCTCAATATAGCATTATTACTATCAGATTCGTCAGAGAATATACAGGAAAATTCCAGAGATTTTAAATCATGTTCCAATTTATCCAAATCTTCTTTTAGCTCTTTTTGTGACGCTACATCACTATCTTCTACAATCTGAATAAGTTCCTGCAAATTTTTTAAATTAGTTTCTATTCTCTGCCACGGTTCAACGATACTCTTTTCTTTTTTTAACTTCTGAATTACCTCGTTAGCAGATTTGGAATTATTCCAGAAATCCGCACTCTGCATCTTCTCTTCTAATAAGCGTATCTCTTCAAAACGTTTATCTACTTCAAAGATACCCCCTTAGTTCTTCCAATTTCTTCTCTAAATCTTTCCACTGTGACTTTAATTCTTCACGCATTTCCACTCCTTTTTTACCATTTTATTTTATTACAAGAAAACAATAAAAACAACGAAATTACTTTCTTTGCTTTATGTCAACTCCTTCTTTTTCTAAAAGAAGGAGTTTTTTCTTCAATCCCTCTACATATCCTCCTAAAGAACCGTTGGAACAGATAACTCGATGACAGGGAATTACTTGGGTATAGGGATTCTTTTTTAAAGCCTGACCCACTGCACGATAGGCCCGCGGTTTACCAATTCTCTCGGCTACCCATTTATAACTACGCACTTCCCCAAAAGGAATCTTCTTTACCACCTTATAAACTTCTTTTTGAAACGGAGTTAGCTTATGATTATCTAACTTACTTTTCATTAGTCTTAAGAGAGTTCAGCAAAGTTTCGGCTATCTTCCGGTTCATTCCTTTAACTTTAGCAACTTCATCCAGATTGGCTTTTTCAAGAATCTCTACTGAACCAAAATGTTTCAGTAACTCTTTCTTTCTTTTATCACCTATCCCCTTTATCCTGTCCAGTTTTGATAAAAGAAAATTTTTGCGATGCAATCTTTTATGATAATTTATCGCAAAACGATGGACTTCATCTCTAATGCGCTGGATAAATCTAAGAACAACTGAATCCCGAGGAAGAATTAAAGGCGCTTTTTTCTTTAAAGTATAAATCAATTCTTCACCCTTGGCTAAAGATATAAGCTCTATTTCTATACCTAATTTCTCTATTTCCTTAAAAGCTGTTTCCAGATGCGTTTTCCCTCCATCAATAATAACCAATTCCGGTAGTTCTTTTTTCTCTTCGCTAAGTCTTCTAAAACGACGCCAGATAACTTCTTTTAACATCGATAAATCGTCTTGAGGATGTGCGGTTTTGATTCTAAACCTTCGATAATTATTTTTATCCGGAACTCCTCTATAAAAACTCACCATTGCCCCCACAGCCTCCGAGCCTGAAAGATGAGAAAGGTCAAAGGCTTCAATACGATAAGGAAACCGCTTCAGTCCCAAAACATCTTTCAACTCTTTTAAAACAGTTTCGGTTCCCAGGCGTAGGGCTTTCAGCTGGGAAAGACCTTGAATCTGGTCCCTTATTTGGGCTGCCTCTTCAAAATTGTGTAGTGCTGCTTTCTCTTGCATCTTTTTTATCAACTCTTTCTCCAATTCTTCTCGTCTTCCTTCTAACAGAAGAACTATCTGAGAAATTATTTTTCTATACTCTTCTTCGCTAACCTTTCCTACACAAGGTCCAGGACAGAGTCTCAAAGCATAATAGAGGCAGGGTTTCTTAGGCAGAACACGACAGGAACGGAAGGGGAATATTTTGCGGATTGTTTTTACCGCTTCTCTAAGAAGTTTAACATTGCTATATGGGCCAAAATACAACCACTTTTTTTCTCCCTTGCCCCTCCCGATAAAAATACGGGGAAATTTTTCCGCTATGCTAATCTTCAGAAAGGGATAACTCTTATCATCTCTATAATTAACATTATAAGTAGGTTGTTTTTCTCTAATCAATGCTGCCTCCCAAAGCAAGGCGAAAGCTTCATCAACGGTGGGCAAATATTCTACATCTCTAACCTTATGCTTTAAGATTTCTTCTTTTAAAGAATCTTTCTGAGAAAAATGGCTCATTACCCGCTTACGCAAAGAAGAGGCTTTACCGATGTAAATCACTTTTCCCTCTTTATCTTTAAAAAGATAAACCCCCGGAGCATCGGGAATATTCTTTATCTTCTCCCTAATATCCATTTCTTCACCTGGTACAATTCTCTCACCCTAAAGATAAAACAAAAAACAATATAAAAAACTATACCTATGCCAATTGCTAACAAAACTTGTAAAATTTCGTTTTTCAGAAGATAATTTAGAATATAAAAGGAAATCTTAACCATTATTCCCATGCACAGGGATGCAAGAAGAATGCGCATTGAAGAAAATAACAAATCTTTTGCTTCTAAAGACGCAATTCTCTTTCTAAGGTGTTTAAAAAGCAAAGAAAAATTAAACGAGGCAGAAAGGGCAGTGGCTAAAGCTAAACCAGAAACCTTCAAAGGAAACATTAAAATAACATTAAGGATTATATTTATAAGTAAGGAAAGGCTGGAAATCTTTACCGGCGTAAAAGTATCCTGGAGTGAGTAAAAAGCAGAAACAAGAATTTTTATTCCTACATAAGCGAACAGCCCTAAAGAATAAAATAACAAAGCCGAAGAAGTAATTTGGGTAGAATATATCCCAAACTCCCCTCGCTGAAAAAGGATGCGGGTAATGGGAACAGAGAGTGCTATTAAGCCCACCGCAGAAGGTAGGGTAATAAAAAAAACATTCCTCAAGGAGAATAAAATCGTCTGTGACAATTTATCAAAATTATTCTCTTGAGACTCAATCGCCATTGTAGGCAGAGCTGCTTGAGCAACGGAAATGCCAAAGATGGCTAAAGGTAATTGAACGAGTCGGTTGGAATAATATAGAGCAGAAACTCCTCCCTCGCCTACTATCTTAGAAAGTGAAGCCAAAATAGTATCCACAAATAAATTTATCTGATAGACACCTGAACCTAAGACCCGTGGAAGAAGAAGCTTACCTATTTTATTTACGCCGGGGTGTTTGAAGCAATCCTTTAATTTAAATTTAAAATTCGTCCTTTTAAGTGAAGGAATCTGAATTAGAACCTGTAGAATACCACCTAAAATTACTGCCCAAGCAAGACCATAAACGCCAATGTACTTTACCCACCAAACAGCTCCCATAATCAAAGCAAGATTTAACATACAAGGGGAGAACGCAGAGGAGGCAAAAAGCTGATGGGAGTGCAATATCCCCATAAAGAAGGAAGTAAGACCAATAAAAAATATGTAAGGGAAAATTATTCTCGTAAGGCTTACAGTAATTTGATATTTATTAAGCGTTAATTTAAAACCAGGGGCAATAATACTTACAATAAACGGAGAAAAAATTATCCCTAGAATACTTACTGTTAAGAGAATCAATACAGCAATTTTGAACAAAGCATTGACCAACCGCTGATACTCATTAAATTCTTTTCTTACCAAATACTCACTAAAAACGGGAACAAAAGCGGAATTGGTCGCTCCCTCCCCTACAAAGTCGCGGAGAAGATTGGGTATCCTAAAAGCAACAAAAAAACTATCTGCTAAAATTGAGGTGCCAAAAACACGGGCAATGATTATATCCCTTATCAAACCCAAGAAACGGCTAATAGCTGTCCCTATGCCAATTATTACCGCCGAATTAGCTAATTTCCTATGGACTTTACCAAGTTCTCCCATAATTATATTTGACAAAAAAGGTAAGTTATGTTATAGTATTAAAAATAAAAAATAGGAGGTACTTATGCCCGTGCACCATTCTGCCTATAAACAAATAAAAAAAGACAGAAAAAGAACTCTGCAAAACAAACAGATAAAATCAGCCCTTAAAACCTATATAAAAAAGTTCAACGTCTTACTTGCTGAACAGAAAACCGAGGAAGCAAAGAAATATCTTCAATTCCTTATTTCAAAAATCAGTAAAGCAAAAACAAAGGGCATCATCCACAAAAACAATGCTCGCCGCAAGATTTCTCGCCTTTATAAAAAACTCAACCAGGCAATATCGCCTAAAGACAAAACTAACTAAAATTCTTCAAGAACCACAACTCCAGAGCAAAAAATGGTTTTGATTTCCCTGTTTTTATCGCGTAATCTATAGTAAGAAGCTCGCGCAGAGATTTCTCTATCTTATCTAGCGTAATCTTTTTTAAATTAGAGAAGAAAATATCAGCGTAAAATAAATTTAGTTCTTTTTTAATCTGGGCAGGTAATAGCCCTTTTCGGAGAAGTTTCTTTGCCTGATAGAATTTCCTCCATTCTGCTACTAATATTCCTAATATTTTATCCGGTTTCACATTAAAATCCCGTATATCCCGTAATATCTCCATCCCTTCATAAATCTTTCCATTAAGAAATGCACCAAGCATTTTGTACACATCAAGAGAAATTTCCTTGCCGACCGTCTGTTCCAAATCCCCCCATTCTATTGTTTTCTTATCCTTGATATAAAGAATAGCCTTCTCTATCGCCTGAGAGATAAGAAAGGTATTATTGCCTAATTTGTTAAACAAAAGAGCTAAAGCGGGAGGAGAAATTTTCTTACCGCATTTATCAACCTCAGCAACTATCCAATTTCGAAGTTCTTCTTCGGAAAGGGGAGAAAATTCTCTAAATTTTACACCTGGCTCATTACAGAGTTTTTTTATCCAGAGATTATCCTCATTATCCAACTTTTTAATCTTCAATCTTGTAAGTAAAACTAAATCGGTATAATGGGTGGGATTTTTTATATAAGAAAGAAGAACCTCTTTATCTGATGGTGAAACCTTATCAATGTCTTTTATCACGATTATCTGGTGGGGGGAAAAAAGATTATTGGTCCTTGCTAAACGTATGACTTCTTCCATCCTAAAACCATCATCCTCTGGACAAAATGAAAAATAAGCAGTTTTCTCTCCATAAGAATCTCTTAATTTTATTAAAGCCTCTCTTTTAAGAAAATCTTCTTCCCCTAAATAGAGAAAAACTCTCCCCATTTTATCTTAGCAAGTCGTACGAAAGGATTAGAAAGAAAGGATTTTACCAATGCTCTATGGTCCGGTTAACTATTCGACGCGCTAAATCTTCCGCAGCATCCCCCAAGGCTTCTTGTTCAGTCTTCGCTAAGGAACCGGAAAGACGATAGGTCGTATCTCCCATAAAATTTTTCTCTTCCCAAACAATGTTACCTTCTCTATCTTTTAAAACCAAATTTACAACAAGAGAGATTCTGTATTCTTCAATTTCATCAGACTCTGAATATCGCAAGGGCTGTTTAAGATAATCTACCAAATCCCCTTCTAATTTCAAATCTGCATTTTCTTCTCTGACAACACGAAGATTACCATCATAAACGAAACGGTCTACCACTGCATTGGTGATTTTTATTTCTAAACCAGGGTAGTATGTCCGATATTCTGAACCAGTGTCGTCAAATCTTATGCTATTTACAAAAGTAGGGATGTAGATAGTTTTAAAAGAAGAGGGTAAAACAGAACGGGTGGTGTAACCACAGCCACTAAATCCCGTAACCAGTAAACAGTAAATTCCAACGAATAGAAAAACCTCTGTAATACAATGTTTGAAATCTTTGTTCATTTATTTCTCTTTTCTTTAATAATAGAAATACGCTCCAATGACTTAGCTGCCCATTCTGTGTCTGCATAATTATTAACAATATCATCGTAGTATAACACTGCGGAATCAAAATACTTCTGACGTTCATAGAATTGCGCGGTCTTAAAAAGGCTTTCTGCCTTCTTATTCCTTAAATCACCCAGAATTTTCTGGGCATCGTCTTTAAGGGAAGAGGAAGGATTGGTGCGCAAGAATTCCTCTACCTCTTTAATGGAAGTCTCCGTTTCTTCCTGGGAGTAAAAAGACTTGGGAGAAGCTTTATAGCCCAAAAGACCGATCTGGTATTTTGCCTCCTTGGCAAATTCTGAATCTGGATAGTTTTTCTCCAGCTTCAAGAATGCCTGCTTTGCCTCTTCATTCCTCCCCAATTTCCCCAAAATGATACCTATTTTATACTGACTGGGGGGTGCATATTGGCCATAGGGGGCATTATCTACTACCTTTTGGAATATCTCCAGAGCACGTTCCAGCGGAGAAGCTATTCCCATCCCTAAGATTTTATCTCGATGCCCAGTGAAATAAAGGTCTCCTATACGATACTCTCGCTCAATAACTTCTTCTACCTTTTGTGTATACGGATAGGTATCAATTACCTTTTGATAAGCCTTAAAAGCTTCGTAAAACTTACCCAGCTCCTCATACCCTTTACCAATAAAATACTGGGCATCACAGGCTTGAGGAGAATTGGGATAATATTTGATTAATTTTTTAAACTCGCCAATAGCCCCTTCGTAATTCTTATTCATATATAAATTCATTGCCCACTCTAATTGTTCCTGGGGAGAGTCTTTTACCGCATATTTCGGATTAACCCACTTTCCGGTTTTAGGTGTCCAAATCCAGTATGCTTGAACACCTTGATTAATAAAGAAGAGAGAAATAACCATAAACCATAAAATTTTCTTAACCATGCTCAATCTCCTTTCTTTAGGGAATAATATTATCATTAAAAATTAATGCTGTCAAATCAATTTAATAGCTTAGGGGAAATAAAGCTGAAAAGAGAGGATGGGATTTGCTCGATTATGGTCTTATACCGCCTTTACTCTGCATAGATTCGATAGTTAATTTCCGGAAAGAGATTGTCTTTATCCTCAATTGACTTCAGCCATCCCTCATCTATGCGGTTTTCTTTGACCTGTTCATAAAGGTAGGTAAAGCGGGCAATGTGGTCGCGAATCCTCCTTACTGCATAAGTGGTAAAAGTTCCGGTTTTCAAGATGAAGGCCCAGTCGCTTGATTGAGCAAGCATCAGTTCACGTGCCATCTGATTCAAAGCGCGCTGTTTAAGACCATCCACATGAGGATGATTGTTTGCCTTTGCAAGTTCCGCCATTCTCTCGGCTGCCTTATGTAGATGTCTATATATCCAATCATTGGACCCCTCTAACCAAACCTCGGAATAACCTTTCCAGCCCCAGCTAGACATTGAAGGAGTAAGCACCTGATTCTTGGGATAAATTTCTAAATAGCGAGAAGGAGTAATCAATTTGATAGTCTTCTGGTCAAAATTTATTTTACGAATAAGAAAGTCAAGCCACTGTGGTCCTTCAAACCACCAGTGGCCGTATAGCTCGGCATCGTAAGGGGAAATAATAATGGGTTTGCGTGGATGCATAATGCTATAGAGGTACTCTACTTGTTTTTCCCGGTTAAACATAAAATTACCGGCGTGTTCGGCTGCCTTGGCAGTTGCCCAACTTGGAACATACGGCTGTTTATCGTCGGTTTTTCCGGTAATCCGATAATATTTTATACCGGTATTTACTCTTGTTCCATCGGGATTTATATAGGGTCTAATATATTCATAATCCAAGTCATATCCCACATCGCGATAAAATTCACGGTAATTATAATCTCCGGGATAACCTTCAATAGAAGACCAAACAGATTTAGAAGATTCCATATCCCTGCTAAAAGCAGCCACTCCTGATTTGCAATAGCAGGGTGCATAAACTCCATATTTTGGCCGGGGAGAGCCAAAAAGTATCCCATGTGTATCCATAATAAAATATTTTATACCCTCCTCTTTAAGAATTTCATCGTCACCGGGATTATAACCGCATTCTGGAAGCCAAATTCCCTTTGGACGCGTTCCAAACAACTTCTGATATAAATCTACCCCTGTCTTTATCTGTGCCCTTACTGCCTGACGATGTAAAGCCAGAGGTAAATAAGCATGGGTTCCTGCACAGGTAATAATCTCCAGCCTTCCTGCTTCCTGAAGTCTGCGAAAGACGGGTATAAGATTCATTTTATACTTATCTACAAATACATAGCGGGTATGGGTAAAACGGTGATAATACATCAGTGCAAGCTGGTGAAAATCACTCTGCCAACGGGTGCGGGTAACTTCTTTATCGGCAAGCTCAATCAGTTTTTCTAAATTCCTTAAATATTTTTGCTGTAAAAGGGGGTCGGTAAGCATAGAGGCAAGTGTCGGGGTTATAGACATGGTAAGACAATAATCCATATTCTCCTCTAATAAACGCTCAAAAACATTTAAAAGAGGGATATAGGTTTCCGTAATGGCTTCAAATAACCAACGCTCTTCCAAGAAGTCTTCGTATTCCGGATGGCGGACAAAAGGAAGATGGGCGTGTAAAACTAAAGCAAGATAACCTTTCTCATTCATTTGGTAAATTTTTGAAAAACAAGAATCCTCTTACTTTTTTGATTTTTGCAATTTGAGTTTGCTTTCTTCTATTCGGTGCGACGGGAAACTACCGGAGTAACTTTCCGCTTGTCTACTCCATCAGAAGAAACTGCTTCTACCGGGATGTATTGCATTCCATCGGGCAAAGCAAAACGCAGAGTAAATGTCCCATCATTGCGCAGTTTAATTAGCTTCCCCTGCACTGTAACCTTGGCATCGGGCTCGGTTGCTCCATAGACAATCAACTCGGTATTCACTACCAACCAGAATTTGCGTTCCTTCTCTTTCTCCAGCAGACTAAAAAGACTCCAGGGAGCACCCGAAGAAATGTCTTCTTTGAAACGACGTTTAAAGGCACGCTTTGCCTGAACAGGCGAACTACCTAAACCAAACCCGCCGGCTACCCCAAATAACTTCCAATAATCCTCTTCCAGACTCATCCATTCTTCATCGGTAATCTCCGACATTCCAAAACGGGGGGTGCGCACTACGTTGGAACGACAGACTAAGAAGAATTTTTTGTCGGGAGTCAACAATCCCAAATCTACACACCAGGAACGATTGGGTTTCCCCACTTCAATATACCAGTTGTCTGCTCCACCATTAATCTCAATATCAAAATAGGAGTGGGCATTTGTCCCATCAAAAATAATATCCGTAATATCATAAACTCTTAAAAGGTATTTTGAACGAGCATATAAATCTCCCAATTTCTTCCTCAGTTCTTCCTCTTTTTCCCTATTGATCTCCCAGTAGGCATGTAACCACCAAGGGTCGCGTACTAAAAGAACAATTTTAGTATCACCATATGCACGAGGGAAGGTAAACATTTCCTCTCGCGCAGGGGCAACGGCTACAGAAATTTCTTCCTTTTGTGGCTGAGGAACTGTTTGAGCAGGTTCTACCGGTGCCTCCCAATATGGCCGGGGGGCCCTTTCTTCTACTCTTTTTTCTCCTAAAACAACAGGGCTAACTTCTTTCTTCTTCCTTCCCCGAGTAATAACCTTTTTTACTTTCTCAATTATCCGTGGCAGTTTCCTCTCAGGGGCAGGTTTAGCCTTATTTTTATTCAGAGTTTTATATCTTTTAACAATCTTATCCATCAACTCATCTTTAGTATACGCATACCTGCCAACAATTTTCAGTTTCTTGGCCAGTTCCAGAAGTTCTTCTTTTGTAAATTTAGCCAAATCTTTCTTTTCCATCATTCACCTCCGGGGTTTGCAGAATTAAAAACTCTGCTCTCTAAAATTATTATTTTATTTTATAATTCTATCTTAAAAATAAGGTAAATGGCAAGAAAAAAAATTAACGAGAAGCAAACTCTATAATCTTGGAAAGAACCTCCCTTCCCTCCAACTCTCCCAATGCTCCGTTTCGAGCCTGATTCTCTGAAAACAACTTTACTTCATCGCTTGGGATATTTCCACCTGAGATAACTAGCGGTACGGGGTCAGCGGAATGCGCTTTAAGGATACAGGGCGTGGAATGGTCAGCAGTAACCGCGATAACACAATCCTTAAGTTCAAGGGAGGTTAATAGCCTTCCAAAGAAAAATCGATCTATCGCTTCAATGATTTCCTTCTTCTTAAGAAAATTCCCATCATGGGCGGGTTCATCGGGACCCTTGAGATGGATATAGAGGCCATCAAATTTATTAATCGCTTCTAAAGTCCGAGAAGCACGTAGAGTATAATCGTTCTTTAGATCTCCAGTAGGAAGAGGCAAATCTATAATCTCCATTCCCGTAAGCAAAGCAATTCCCTTCTCTACAGGCATCTCCACAAAACAACCAAAATTTATCCCAAATTTCTCTTTTAGGGAGGGAAATTTTGGCAGTTTATCTCCAGCATCCCGGGTTAAAATTACATTGGCAGGTAGCTTATTTTCCTTTACTCTCTTCCTATTTATCTCTGATTTAGCAAGAACCTCCTGACTTTTCTCCATAAACTCATTAGTAAGTTCTGCTGCTAATTTTGCCTCTTGGGTAGAATCTTCGGGAAGGCATTTCTGTACAAAGTTCTCAAATTCTTCTTTTGCAACCCCAAAAACTCCTTCTTTACCATAGGCGGGGTCAGTGTTGGTAACTTTGGCGGACAATTTCCCTTTTTTAGAGCGGATAAGTAGTACCCCGCGGTGCCCAATGGTATTTTTGAAAACAAACTCGGCTTCCCTGAGTTTTACTTTTTCATTTATCTCTTTTGCCAAAAGAGTAGCTTCCGGAGTAGTAAGGTTTCTCCCTACTCGCCGGTCAATTATCTCTCTTTTCTCCCCCAGTGTCGCAAAATTGACGCGATAAGCCAAATCTCCATCCTTTACTTTTAAACCTTCGGCAAAACACTCTAAGGGACCACGACCGGTATAATATTTATGCGCATCATAACCCAATATACTAATTACCGCCACATCAGATTCAGGAGCAATGTTCTTCCCCACCGTATAAACCAAACCTGACTGCCCTGCTTCTACCAGCCGATTAAGGTAAGGAATAGCTGCTGACTCCAAAGGAGTCTGGTCCCCAAAATTTGGATGTGGCCGGTCGCCTAAACCATCTAAAACAATGTAAAGAATCTTTCTCATCCTTAGATTATTTTATGAAAATATTATACCAAATAAAAGAGAAGTTGGCAAATAAAAAACCCCCGGAACCTGCGCTAAATAAATTCCGGGGGTCGATGGGAAATTAGTTAAGGTAAAATACTATTCGTTTGTTCCCATTGGTACCGTGGTATAGGTAGCGCGACGAGAATCTTGTGCACTCTTTATCCCTTCCCCTACAAGAGCTAATAATACAGGAGAAACCCATATTTGCCCTTTAGGAGCCGATGCCAAAAGACCATATACTCCCTCGGAAATTTTTCCATCCATTCCGTGGCTACCGAATGTTATCTCAAGTTTGCCACCGGGAACATCGAGCCCAACTGGACTCACATTAATGGTCAAAGTGAGGGTCGATACGGGAAAACTCCCGGTAAAATCACCGCCGGCGGTTGTGTCTGGGCGATCAAGATGGCCAGTAAGTATAACATCTCCCAGTACTACCTTACCATTCTCTAAGTCTGCTATAAAACTTTTGATTGCCGACTCACTGGCTTGATCAAATCCTCCTAAACCTTTTAAAAAATCTAGAACATCGGCTTTAGTTGGGGGCTCCTCTAAATGATTTAAATAGAAATAAGCTTGTTTTTGATTCGGTGGCACAAATTTTTCAAACGCTTTTATTAGTTCTTGTATAAATTGTTCTGTCAGTAGTGATTTCTGCTCCAGTTTTTCATATATTTTGTAATCTGTTGGGGGCTCCTCTAAATGATTTAAATAGAAATAAGCTTGTTTTTGATTCGGTGGCACAAATTTTTCCTTAAATAATGCTAATAATTCTAATACTCTTGTTATATTATCTGGTGAATCAAGATAAAGTTGAAAAGTTGTTTATTCCTAATACTATCTAATCCTCTTTCTATTGCCTTTGGATCATATGGTGGCAGAACACCAATTTCTTTCTTATCATTATTAGGGGTGACACCGTGGACTGAACCAACCATCAAACTCGTTACCAAAATCACCGCCAAAATCAAAATTCCCTTCTTCATCTTACACCTCCTTTTTGGTTAAACTTGTTTCTCTGCACATCTATCTCCTTCGCCGGGATAACCGTATAATACCCCGGCTACCTTGCACCGGAATTACTCTTAGGCCGGCTCCCTTTTTAAAACTTCCAAGCTAATTATAGCATACTTTTCCTAAATTGTCAAGGGGGGGGTTAATAAAAATTTTTTAAAAGACCAAAAGAACCAAAAATAAAAAAATATCTCTCCCCTTCCTCTGGGGTTATGTTTCGCTTATTAACGAAACTTTAGCACTTTGCATATCCACAGGCTTCACATTTGGCACAACCCTCTTCGTGCTTTAGTGGCTCGCCGCAGTCAGGACAAACACCCACAATATTAACCCTTCTCGAATAAACATTATTTTCTTCAACGGAATGAAGAACTTTCACTTTTATCTCTGGAGAAGATTTTTTCATCTGTGCCAATCGCCGTTCCAAAACTCGGGCAATAGCATCTCCGCAAGAGAAGATACGTGTTCCTCCACTCTCCCAAGAAGGAGAGGGACACCTGATTCCCCTTAACTGTTCAATAATTGGTACCGGGTCTATTCCCGAACGAAGTGCCAGAGAAACCAATCTCCCAATCGCCTCCAGTTGCGAAGCAGCACAACCTCCTGCTTTTCCCATCTGCATAAATACCTCAAAAGGATGTTTTTCTTCATCTTCGTTGATGGTAATGTAAAGATTGCCGCAACCGGTATTAATCTTGGTAGTGCTTCCACGCATTACCTCCGGACGGGGGCGAGGGGTAAAACGTTCTTCTTGTTCTTTAGAATTTCCCTGTTTTTCCGATTTTGAAGAAGCGATATTTAAAACCTGTTCCTCTCTACTTTTATCGCGATAAATAGTTACTCCTTTACATCCTAATTGATATGCCAGAAGATAAACTTTTTTAACATCCTCAACTGTGGCCTGATGAGGGAAATTTACCGTCTTAGAAACTGCATTATGCGTGTATTTTTGAAATACTGCCTGCATGCGGATATGCCACTCGGGAGAAATATCGTGAGCAGTAACAAAAACCTTCCTCACATCATCGGGAATCTCCGGTATATCCTGACAAGAACCTTTTTCCGCAATTTTTTCCATTAGTTCTCGGGAATAAAAACCTTTTTCGCGGGCGACTTTTTCAAAATAAGGATTTATTTCTACCAAT
This sequence comes from Candidatus Omnitrophota bacterium, assembly GCA_023819145.1. NCBI lineage: Bacteria > Pseudomonadati > Candidatus Omnitrophota > Candidatus Omnitrophota bacterium. The sequence goes on along the minus strand of JAMWCW010000003.1, from coordinate 55,587 downwards.
TTATCATTATCCATAACGTGCCTGGTGTAGGCGAGGGCAAAAAGTGGTTCTATCCCACTTGAGGCTCCTGCGATGATACTGATAGTTCCTGTAGGGGCGATGGTAGTAAGCGTGGCGTTACGTAATCTTTTTCCCTGTTGGGCAATTCTACTCCCCTCAAAAGCAGGAAACACCCCCCGCTCCTCTGCCAATTGCTGCGATTTATGCTCCGCTTCCTCTAAAACAAAACCCATTATTTTATCTGCAAGAGTAAGGGCTTCTTCCGAATTATAGGGAATTCCCAATTCTACAAGCATGTCTGCCCAACCCATCACTCCTAAACCAATTTTTCGGGTAAGTTTTGTCCGCTCTTCAATCTCCTGTAAAGGAAATCTATTCATATCAATGACATTATCCAAAAAATGTACCGCCACATGGGCAACGGTACGTAATTTTTCCCAGTCAACTTCAGTTTTCCCCTCACCCAACCTCAGCATCTTTGCTAAATTGATGCTTCCTAAATTGCAACTTTCGTAAGGAAGAAGGGGCTGTTCTCCGCAGGGATTTGTTGATTCAATCTTTCCTAAATGGGGAGTGGGATTGTCTTTGTTCATTCTGTCAATAAAAATGATTCCTGGTTCACCATTTTTCCAGGCCTGTTTAACAATCAGCTCAAAGACCTCGCGCGCCGGAAGTTTCTTTACCATTTTGCCGGTACGCGGGTCAACCAAATCATACTCTTCACTATTCTTTACTTTATCCATAAAATCTTCGGTGAGCGCAATGGAGATGTTAAAGTTGGTAATTTCTTTATCTTCCTGTTTACAGGTAATAAACTCCAAAATATCCGGATGGTCAACTCTTAAAATTCCCATATTTGCTCCCCGACGTGTTCCACCCTGCTTAATCGCCTGCGTAGCAGCATTAAATACTTTCATAAAAGAAACAGGCCCTGAAGAAACTCCTCCGGTTGTCCTCACCGGACTATTCTTCGGACGGAGTTTTGAGAAATCAAAACCCGTGCCTCCGCCTGTCTTGTGGATTAAAGCCGTTGACTTCACTGCTCCAAAAATACTCTCCATAGAATCTTCTACAGGAAGCACAAAACAGGCAGAAAGTTGCCCAAGCTCCTTTCCAGCATTCATCAAAGTGGGAGAATTGGGCATAAATTCACCTTCAGCCATTACTTCATAAAATTTTGCGGAGAGATTATCCGTATCTTCTATAGATTTCCCATACAATCTATCTGCCGAGGCAATATATTTAGCCACACGGATAAACATTTCACGCGGCGTTTCCACAACCTTGCCTTCCTCGTTCTTTGAGAGATAGCGCTTCTCTAAAACCTTCAGTGCATTTTCGCTCAGTTTTGGCTCAGGATATTCCATTTTTCATCTCCTTTATTCATTTTGCGAAAAAACTATAGGGAAATCATAACAGACATCAAAAAAACTGTCAAGAAAAAACACAACATTTTGTATTAATCAACTTACCAATGCACGACAATTTGTGTTTGGAGGTAAAAATGGCGGAAGGATTAGAAAAAGATTTACTTCAGCAAAAACTATTTTAAAAAACGGTTATTAAAACTATAAATACAGTTTACTCTAAAATTCCTTCCGCTTTAAAAGCAAATTTATTATAGAAAAGAAAAAAACATTCTGTCAAGCTCAATCTTAGGAAAATAGAAATTATATCTCTAATAAATAATCTCATTCCAACTTAAGATAAAATGACTTTATTCATCCAAATGTTTGTAGTATAATATAAAAAATTTTATCCATTATGCATAAGATAAAAGTTGCGGTTATTGGAGTAGGGAAACTGGGTTCTATCCATGCGCGGGTATATTCTGAGATGAAGAATGTAGAATTGGTAGGCGTATGTGATATAAACCCAGAAAAGGCGAAAAAACTTGCCCGATTATTAAAAACAAACTATTATCCCCAATACCATAAAATAATCCCTCTGGTGGAAGCAGTAAGCATTGCTGTTCCTACCACTATCCATTATGCTATTGGGAAAGATTTTTTGAGAAATGGCGTCCATTGTCTCATAGAAAAACCGCTTACGGCAGATATAAAAGAAGCAGAAGAGCTTCTTAAAATTGCTAAAGAAAAAAAATGCATTCTCCAGGTAGGTCATATTGAACGTTTTAACCCAGCAATCCAAACTATAATGAAACTGCCGGGGAAACCGCGGTTTATTGAGTGCCATCGCTTAGGCAAATTTAGTCCACGCATAAAAGATGTGGGCGTAGTCTTAGATTTAATGATTCATGATATCGATATCATCCTCACTTTAGTTAAAGCAAGTATCGAAACAATCGATGCGATGGGAGTAAAAATTCTTACTAAATATGAAGACATTGCCAACGCAAGAATTAAATTTACTGACGGAACAATCTGTAATCTTACTGCCAGCCGTGTTTCCGATGAGATAATGCGTAAGATACGTATTTTCAAAGAGAGTGCTTATATCTCCTTAGATTACTTCAAGCAGGAGGTAATGGTTTATCGTAAAGAGAAGAAAAGAATTGTGTCTCGCTTACTTTCTGTAAAAAAAGAAGAACCTTTAAAAGCAGAAATAACTTCTTTCATAAATTGCCTGCATAAGAAATCAAATCCTATTGTCTCCGGAGAAGAAGCCTATCTTGCCTTAAAACTTGCTTTTCAGATTCTTGAGAAGATTAAAGAAAATGAGCGAAAAAACAATTTTCATCGTTGCCGGTGAGTCTTCAGGAGACCTCCACGGAGCAAGCTTGGCCAAAGCCATAAAAGAAATAGACCCAAAGATAAGAATCTGCGGTGCGGGGGGACTATTGATGAAATCCCAAGGTGTAGAAATTTTTTATAATTTTTTAGATTTAGCAGTTGTGGGGTTTTGGGAAGTGCTTAAGAATCTTAGAAAAATTAAAGAAATTTTCAATCTTCTGGTGAGAAAACTTGATGAAACAAAACCCGATTTGGTTATACTCATTGATTATCCAGGATTTAACCTCCGCTTTGCAAAAGAGGTAAAAAAAAGAAACATTAAATTGGCTTATTACATCTCGCCTCAGGTCTGGGCTTGGGGAAAAAATAGAATTAAATTGATAAAAAAATTGGTAGATAAAATGATTGTAATCTTTAAATTTGAAGAAAACCTCTACAAGGCTCATAACATCGATGCCGTATTTGTAGGTCATCCGTTATTGGACATTGTCAAACCCATAGAGAAAAAGAGCGAACTGTTGGAAAAATATAAATTTGACCCCTCAAAAAGAATCATTTCTTTACTTCCCGGTTCAAGGGAAATAGAGGTTAAAAGACATTTACCAATATTGTTAAAAACTGCAAAATTAATTTCTAAGAAATTCCCTAATATTCAATTCGCCCTTTCCCAATCATCAAACCTTCCGGAAAATCTCTTTTATCCTCACCTTAAACATTGTGCGTTTAACATTAAAATTATAAAAAATAGTTACGACTGTATTGAACTGGCAGATTTTGTTCTTGTCTCCTCAGGAACTGCCACTTTAGAAACCGCTATTTTAGAAAAACCAATGTTTGTCATTTACAAAACATCTTTTTTAACATGGCTTATAATTAGACCACAGATAAGAATCCCTTATATTGGAATGGTAAATATTGTTGCGGGAGAAAGGATAGTTCCTGAATTTATTCAACATAAAACAAAGCCAGAGAAAATCTCCCAAAAAGTAATGGAAATCTTAAATAACCCTGAAGAACTAAAAAAAATGAAAGAAAAATTAAGGATGGTTAAAAACAGGCTGGGAACATCCGGAGCAGTAGAGCAAGCAGCAAAAATAATCTTAGAGATGATGTTATAATTTCTCAGGATGGTGCTTAACTACTTTAGCAGAAACCATATAAATTACATCTTCAGCAATATTGGTAGCATGGTCGCATATCCGTTCTAAGTGCCGAGCAACTAACAAAAGAGGAACAGCACGAGGAGCGGTAGTTCCATCCTTTACTATATAGTCATAAACCAACTCGCGGTGCACAAGGTTGCGCAAAGAATCCGCTTCGCGGTCAGAAAGTACTACTTTTTTAGCCAGCTCTTCATCGCGATTTACAAAAGCGTCTATTGCTTCCTTAACCATCTTCTGAGCAACTTCTGCTAATTTAGGAATATCCACAAGCGGCTTAATCAAAGGCTTATCCACCAACTCTATAACCCGTTGAGCAATGTCTACTGATAAATCCGCAATGCGTTCCAATTCCGCATTTATCTTTGTGGCATTGGTAATAAATCTTAAATCGCTTGCCTGGGGCTGAAAAAGCGAGAGTAAGCTTAAACATTTATCCTCAATAACAAGTTCCAGTTCATCGATATTCTTGTCGTTGTTTATTATCTCTTCTGCCTTATCTTTATTCTGCGTTTTCAAAGAATCAATAGCTTTATAAATCGATTCTTCTACAAGCCCCGCCATCTCTAAAAGTTTTTTTGTTAATTCTTTTAACTCGTTGTCCAAATGTCTTTCCATTTCTATCCTTTCTCTAATAAATTAAGCTAAATTTTTAATTAAATCTTCTATCTTTTGCTTAAGCTCATCACGCACTTTTCGGAAAAATTCTATACTTTTTCCCTTAGGGTCTTCAATGTCCCAGTGGATGTGTTTTTCTGCCGGAACAAAGGGACAGATATCTTTACAACCCAAGGTGATTGCATAGTCGAAGTTTTTAACTGTGAGGTCGTTAAAACCCTTTGAATTTTGTTGAGAAATATCTATACCCAGTTCTCGCATCACTGTTACCGCCTTTGGTTCTATGGTATAAGCAGGTTTTGAGCCCGCACTATAAGCTACCAACTTATCTTTTCCTAAATGATTGGCAAAACCTTCTGCAATCTGACTACGACAGGAATTCTCGACACAGACAAAGAGAATTTTCTTCTTATCCATTAACCAAACCTACCGGTAATGTAGTCCTCTGTCTTTTTATCTCGTGGCGCTTTAAAAATATCTTCTGTCTCTCCAAACTCAACTAACTCTCCCAGCAAGAAAAATCCAGTGTAATCGGAAACACGTGCTGCTTGTTGCATATTATGGGTAACAATTATTATAGTATAATCCTTTTTGAGTTCCAAAATCAACTCTTCTATCTTGGCAGTAGAAATGGGGTCAAGGCTGGCGCAAGGTTCATCAAAAAGAATTACTTCTGGTTCTACTACCAAGGCACGGGCAATGCAGAGCCGTTGTTGCTGGCCTCCTGAAAGTTTTAAAGCATTTTCCTTTAACCTATCCTTCACTTCTTCCCAGAGAAACGCTTTCTTAAGCGCAAGCATTACCTTTTGCTCCATAAGCGCTTTATCGCTTATGCCATTTATCTCTAACCCATAACTTATGTTATGAAAAATGGACTTTGGAAAAGGATTAGGTTTCTGGAAAACCATCCCTATTTTTCTTCTAACTTCTACCACATCTACATTATGAATACTTCTTCCATCGAGTTCAATTTTCCCCTCAAAACGCGTATGGGGAATAAGTTCATTCATCCGATTAAGAAGTCGAATAAATGTAGATTTACCACAACCGGAAGGTCCGATAATAGCGGTAACTTTATTAGCAAAAATGTCCATATTGATATCGTTAAGAACCCGTTTCTCTCCATAAAAGAAATTTACACCCTCGGTTCTAATTCTTATAACTTTATCCATAATGCAAACTCCTTCTTCTCTGCCTAATCAGAATTGCTACGGAAGAAAGCGACAAAACCAAAAATAAAAGAATTAGACTACAACCGTAAGCAATAGAGGTTTGTGCCTCCGGATATATTCCTTCTGTCATTAAAGCGTAGATATGATAAGGAAGGGCCATCACTTCTGAAAATAAAGATTTGGGATAGCCCTTAGTATAAAAAGCAACCGCTGTAAAAATTATGGGGGCGGTCTCTCCCGCGGCCCTTCCAATACTTAAAATTGTTCCCGTAAGAATACCGGATAAAGCGTTGGGCAGAACGGCTTTTTTAATCGTCTGCCATTTAGTTGCTCCCAAAGCAAAAGAAGCCTCTCTCAAAGAAACCGGCACCGCCATAAGCGCTTCCTGAACCGCAGAAATAATTAAAGGAAGGATTAAAATTCCTAAGGTTAAACTACCAGAAATGATAGAAACTCCAAAACCAAAAAATTTTACAAAAATTGCTAAACCAAACAGCCCAAAAACCACCGAAGGAACTCCGGCAAGATTATTGATGCTCATCCGAATAATATTTAATAAAAAACCCTGGGGGGTATATTCGCAAAGATAAATAGCACAAGCTATACCCAGAGGCAAAGAGACAAGAATTGCTCCCAGAGTAAGGTAAAAAGTTCCCAAAATAGCAGGAGCAATGCCCCCTTTCGTCATCTCTTCGTGGGGGAGAGCAGTAAGAAATTCCCAAGAAATTACTTTTATACCTCTTGTGGTAATAAAATAGATGATTAGAAATAGAAAAAACAAAGTGATGAGCATACATAAAAAAATAAGAGAAAATCCTAATTTTTGCACAATTTGTTTTTTCATCCTGCCAAACCTAATTTTATTCTAAATCTCTTACTTACAATTTCGGCTAAAATATTAAAGACAAAAGTAATCAAAAACAAAAAGATAGCAATGGCAAAAAGTGAATGATAATGGGCGCTTCCCATGGGAGCTTCGCCCATTTCTGCTGCAATGGTAGCGGTCATTGGCCTCACGGGGTCAAAAAAAGATTTGGGAATTACTGCTGCACCCCCCGCAACCATAAGCACGGTCATCGTTTCTCCAATTGCCCTACTCATACCCAAGATTACCGCGGTAGAAAGCCCGGAACCCGCAGAAGGAATTACTACTTTCGTTAAAGTCTGCCAACGATTAGCTCCCAAAGAAAAAGAGGCTTCACGAAAAGACCGGGGAACAAAGCTTAAGGCATCCTCAGCAATACTACAGATAAACGGAGTCGCCATTATCCCCAAGATGATGCTGGCATTAAGAGCACACAACCCCACCGGGAGCTTAAAGAACCTTTGCAGAAAAGGGCTAAGTATCACCATGCCAAAAAATCCGTAAACTACCGAGGGAATACCGGCTAAAATTTCTACCAAGGGCTTCAAGATTGCCCTCTGAAGAGGATTAGCAAGTTCATTGATATACAAAGCACTCCCTATACCTAAAGGAACACAAATAAAAAGAGCACCGATAGTCACCCAGAATGAACCCAGGATAAGGGGCAAAATTCCAAATTCCGGGGGTTCATAGGTAGGATACCACTCTTTACCAAAAATAAAATTTAACCAAGAAACTTCCTTAAATACCGGTATCCCCTCGATAAATATCACGGTGGCTATTCCTGTCAAGAAAAAAAGCGAGGAAAAAGCCAAGATTCTAAATAACCAGCAATAAACCTTTTCTTTTATCAATCCTACTATCATGCTAACCTATTTTAGACCCACATATCCTATCTCTTCTACCAACTTCTGCCCTACAGGACTTTTAATAAAATCAATAAACTCCTTCACCAAACCCCGCGGAGTACCGTTGGTGTACATAAACAACGGTCGAGAAATAGGATATTTATTGGCAAGTACAGTTTCTTTTTTTGGCGGAACTCCCTCCACTTCAATTGCTTTCACGCTATCGGAGAGATAAGCCAGACCAACATAGCCTATTGCCTGAGGCGTTTTAGCAACGGTAGAGGCAACTGCCTGATTTGAGGCTTGCATCAAAGCATCCCGCCTTACTTTCGCTTTGCTCAAAGCAAGTTCATTAAAAGCTTCATAAGTTCCACTTGCAGTATCCCGCGAAATTACTACAATTTTACCCTTTTCTCCGCCTAAGAGTGACCAATCAGAAATTTTTCCCGTATAAATATCCTTTATCTGTTTTTTGCTCAAACCTTTAATGGGGTTAGAAGGATGCACCACCACCGCAATTCCATCCATAGCAATGACGTGGGCTTTAGGCTCTACTTTCCGGCTCATTGCTTTTTGAATCTCGGTATCTTTTATGGAGCGCGAGGAATTGGCAATATCACAGTTTCCATCGATGAGCGAAGCAATGCCTACTCCTGAACCTCCTCCGCGCACAATAACTTCGGCGTTTTTATTCCTCTGCATAAAAACCTCGGCAATCTTCTGGGCAATGGGTAACACGGTGGTTGAGCCTTCTAAAACGATTCTTTCGGCATACACCAAAGAAGAACACGCTAAACTCAAAAAGCCGATTAATAAAATCTTCAAAAACTTATTCATTTCTCTCCTCCTTTCCCTTAAAATTTAAGATTCCAATCAATCTGCAAAAGCTGCTCGGGAACATAAGTATTACCAGTTTTTTGCAAATCCTTGGTGTAATAATAATCTATCCCTAAACTTGTATTCTTACCTAATCCATAGGAAAAGATTGCCTCATAACCCTTCATCCGCGTCCTCCCGCTATAGCGGTCAGAATCCGGGAAAATATCTAACCAAGAATCTTTCTCTAATTTGGTATACAAAGCAGTTACCTGCCATTCTCCTTTATCCCTGATTCTTTCTGCCCCAAATTTCAATCCAAACGCGTAACCTTGATTATTATCCTCCGGGTCAGGATTGTTTACATATTCTCCAAAAAAAGCTAAGGAAGGAAAAAATCCCCAAAAGGGTTCTTTGATTCTTAATTCCACTGCCGGACTCCACACATTGTAGTCATATTTGTACATACTCCCCACCAAGGTGTTAGTGGCTTGATGTGTATATTTAGTTTTATTCTTAACACTATTAAAATAATAGAAGCTAAGAGCAGATTTAAGGTTAAGATTATCGTTGATTCTCCAGTCTAAACCTGGCTGAAACGCAAGCATAAAAGGGTCAGAGGTATCCGAGGACGATTCGCTCAAAACATAAACCATATTATTCATAAAAAACTCTACCCCGGAATTGACTTTATAACCAAGTCTTATTGCTCCTCCATCAGGATTAATATCTGTATCCCAGAGTAAATCTGAAGGCTCCCAGAGCGCATTTTTAATCTTTCCCGCACTCAAAGTTAGCCAACTAAAGGGATAATACTCGGCATAAGCATAGTCTAAACCTATATCCTTAAATGTTCCGGGATTGCCCGCGGCTTCATCTCTCCCCTGGCCTAAGGTAACATTGGTCGAACGCGGGTCATTTGATTTTCCCATGGTAGCCAAACCTAATGCCACTTTCATCTGTTCATTAACCATAGCATCCGCACCTAATCTCAGTCTAATTCTTTCCCGGTGCCTATCCTCTTGACCTTTCTTATCGGTGAACTGATAACGGGCACGAAAATCACCCTTTAGTTTAATCGTCTGGAGCCAAGTGGGAAGGGTCTCGTGTTTTCCCATGGCAATCTCTTTTTTGATTTCTTCTTTTGTCTCCACGATAATCTCCTGAGCTTCGCCAGGGGTCAAAATCCCTTTTTCCACCAATTTCTGCACCAAGATATCAATTTCTCCTGCAAATAAATTAGAAACTACCCAAACAAAGGCTACACTTGAAACTCCTAACAACCAGAAAAATTTTTTCATTTCACTCTCCTCCTTTCGTTTAAAAGATATTTGCGTGCTTTATAGCTAAATTCCCATCTTTTTTGCTTGTCTCTCACCTCCTTTCTTTTGGGAAATTCTACACTACCGCCTTTACAACACGGTTGCATCTTTGTGAATTTTTGGTGAACTTTATCTGGCTCTTTTTCTCCATTATCAATATCTAATTGGTTGAACAAATCAGTTATAAACTCATAGTTCCTCTTGGCCTTTACCAAACGTAGAGAAAAAAGAACTATTCCTAAAATTAAAAGACCCAAAAATATCACTAAAATATCTTTTATCATCTTTTCTATTTGGGAGAAATTATAAAAACCTAATATGACAGAAAAGTTAAGGAAAAGAAAAATTTAAGTGAAATTAAAATAAAGGGAAATTATGCTTTGGGAAGGGTAAAAGAAAAAGTGGAACCTTTACCAAATTCCGATTTAGCAAAAACTTCTCCTTGGTGGGCTTGCACAATATGTTTCACAATAGATAGTCCCAGACCTGTTCCGCCTAATTCGCGTGAACGTGCCTTATCCACGCGATAGAATCTTTCAAATAGGCGAAGGAGGTCCTTCTCGGGAATGCCGATGCCTGTATCCTTAATATTTACTTCCATAAAATTATCTTTTTCCAGAACAGAAATCTCTATTTTACCTCTATCTACATTATATTTAATAGCATTATCTAAAAGATTAAGCATAACTTGGGTAATTCTTGCCTCATCTGCTAATACCGGGGATAAATTTTCTGGCAAATTTAATTCAACAGTAATATTTCTATTATTCAATTGCTCATCCATTATTCTTAGCGAGTGTTTTATAATTTTAGCTAAATCAACCTTTGAAAAATGCATCTTTAGTTTACCCGATTCTATCCGCGAAAGGTCTAAGAGGTCGTCAATCAGACGGGAAAGACGTTCTGCGTCCCGATAAATAATCTCTAAAAACTCTTTGGCGTTTTTTTTATCTTCCAACGCACCCTCTAAAAGCGTTTCCGCATATCCCTTTATACTCGTTAAAGGGGTGCGCAATTCATGAGATACGTTAGCAACAAAATCCTGTCTTATTTTCTCTAAGCGCTTCAGTTCTGTAATATCATGAAAAACAATAACTACTCCCTCTATCTCTCCATTTTTTATAATTGGAGTTCCATTGATACGCACTATTTTCTCTTGAGGAAAATTTACTTCTATCTCATCACTCAAAAATCTATGCCCTTCTTTTAAGATACCGTCGGTTATTTTCTGAACTTTATTGTTGCGGATTAACTCCAACGGCCTTTTTCCCATAATCTGAGCATCTAAACAAAACATCTTTCTTAGACTATCGTTAACCAAAACTACCTCTCCCTTTTTATCCATCACCATTAAACCTTCAACTATGCTGGAAAGCACTGTTTTTAATTTTGCCTCCTCGGAACTGATATAAGCAATCTTATTCCTTATCTCTTCTGACATCTGTTGCAGAGATTTAGCCAACTCGCCTATCTCATCGTGTGCATAGAATAGCGGTTGGTGAGGATAATTACCTTTGGCTATTTCTTTTGCTAGATTAGACATACGTAAAATGGGGCGGGAGACCATTTTGGCTAAGAGAAAACTAAATAGCGCAGATAAAATAAATACGAGGAAAATGGATAATAAGACTATTTTCTTTAAATTGGCCTCTAATAACTCTACCTCTAATACAGGTAGCGATAGTCTAACTATGCCGTAGGGTTCGGGCTTACCGAAAGGCATAGCTACATAAAGCATATCCTTGCCAAGCGTAGAACTGAATCTTTTGCTCTGGCCAAATCCCTCTTTAATTGCCGACTGAATCTCTGGCCGGCTAAGATGACTTTCTACTTCTTCCAACTCTTTCTTATTTAGTTCGGAATCTCCCAGAACAACCCCTTTTAAATCCACAAGGGTCACCCTCAACTCCAAGAGCTTACCTATCTCATCTGCCAAACTATCCCAATCTAAGGTCTCTTGTTTTTCTATAAGATTAGTTTCTATTAATTTTTTACTCAAAAATAACTCTTTTTTCAAATTATCTTGAAGGCGATTCTCCAAAAAGACGCTAAGATTTTTATTAAGATAAAAATAAGTTATAAAAAGTATAAGGGTTATTAAAAAGAAAAAAACAAAAGTTAATTTCCAATGGACATTAATTCTCATCTTCTTCCTTAAACCGATAACCAAGTCCAATTACTGTTTCAATTAATTTCCCGAGTTTTCCTAATTTCTGACGTAAACGTTTTATGTGTGTATCTACGGTGCGTGTATTTACTTGGGTATAAATACCCCAGACATCAGAAAGAAGGAGTTCTCTTGATTGGACCCTACCGCGCCTTTCCATAAGTGTAGCTAAGAGTTTAAATTCTAAAGCAGTAAGCTCAACTTCTCTATCATTTATAAAAACTTTGTGCCGAGGAATATCCACTAATAAATTTCCACTCTGAAGAATTTCTTTTTTATCCTCTTCTTTTTTACCCCGGCGTAACACCGCTTTTATCCTCATAATTAACTCCCGCGGACTAAAAGGTTTAACCATGTAGTCGTCTGCTCCCAACTGAAATCCCACCACTTTATCAACTTCTTCGCCCTTAGCGGTAAGCATAATAACAGGAATACTTTTTAATTTTTTCTCTTCCTTTATCAAACGACACAACTCAAATCCGTCCATATCCGGAAGCATAATGTCGAGAATGATTAAATCTATAGCAAATCTCTTCAGGGTCTCTAAAGCCTCTTCTGCCTTTAAAGCAGTAAAACAATTAAATCCTTCTTTCTCTAAATTATATTTAATAAGTTTAGAAATATTTTTGTCATCTTCGATGATTAAAATTCTTTCTTTCATCTCTTAATTTCCTCTTATGGGAATACCTCTTTTCTTTAAATAATCTTTTGCTTGGGAAATGGAATATTCTCCGTAATGGAATATGGAAGCAGCTAAAACCGCATCTACAAAAGCGAATTTAAACGCCTCAAAAAGATGCTTTAAGTTCCCTGCTCCACCAGAAGCAATCACGGGAATTCTAACCGCTTCAACAACTTTCCTGGTCAATTCTAAGTCATATCCTAATTTTGTCCCATCCCTATCCATACTGGTTAAGAGAATTTCTCCTGCTCCTAAATCATAAACACGCTTTGCCCACTCTATAACATCAAGACCAGTAGGGGTTCTGCCTCCATGAATATACACTTCCCACTTTAATTTTGGATTTCGGGATTCACCGCCTAACTTTGTTGGGCACGCCTTATCTCGCAAGGGTGAGGATTTCATTTTTCTCTTAGCATCTATCGCTACCACAATACACTGACTACCAAATTCCTTCGCTGCTTCTTTAACCAACTTGGGGTTTTTTACTGCAAAAGTATTTACAGAAACCTTATCTGCTCCTGAAGAAAGCAAGAGGCGAATGTCCTCCAAATTTCTTATTCCTCCTCCCACTGCAAGAGGAATAAAAATCGCCTCCGCAGTTTTCTTTATCACCTCAATGATGGGAGAGCGTTTTTCAAAACTGGCAGTAATGTCCAAAAAAACCAACTCATCCGCTCCTTCTTTATCGTAAATCTTTGCCTGCTCCACAGGGTCTCCGGCATCGCGTAAATTAACAAAATTTATCCCTTTTACTACGCGACCATCTTTAACATCCAGACAGGGAATAATTCTTCTTGCTAACATAACCGGTCCTTTCTTTTGTACGCGTGGCTCGTTTTGTTCGTTTAACTAAATAGATTATCCCTCACGAGAGTAACGAACATAACGATTAAACGAAATTAACTAATTAAACAAAATTAACAAAATTTTTAATTATCTTTAACCCCCATTCTTGACTCTTTTCCGGATGAAATTGCACTCCCCAAATATTCTCTTTTTGTATTACTGAAGGAAATCCTATCCCATAGTCTGTGGTCGCTACGATTACCTTCTTATCCTCAGGCACCACATAATAGGAATGAACAAAATAAAAATAAGAACCATCTGGGATTCCTTTTAAAATCTTGTTTCGGATTTCGGATTTCGGATTTCGGATTTTTACTTGATTCCATCCCATATGGGGAATTTTAAAATTTTCTGGGAAACGTTTTACAAATCCCTTGATGATATCTAGACCCTTGTGTTTCCCATGTTCCTCGCTATAACTAAGTAAAAGTTGCATTCCTAAACAGATTCCCAAAAAAGGTTTCCTTTTATTTATCTCATCCTTTAGAACTGAGATAATTCCCAATTCTTTAAGATGCTTCATTCCCTGCCCAAAAGCTCCTACTCCTGGTAAGACTATCGCTTTTGCTTCTTTTAAATCTTTAATTTTAGAAGTAACTAACACTCCTGCGCCTACTTTTTCAAAAGCTTTAGCTACGCTTCTCAAATTGCCCATTCTATAATTGATAATCGCAACCATTTTAGAATTATCTTAACAAAACAACTCTTTTTCTGCAAGTTTGATTTATCTTGACAAACAGTAAAGGAAGATTTAGACTAAAAATGATAATGAAGAAGTTAAATTTTATCTTAATCATCTTGCTTATCAGCGCTATTATTTTTGTGCTAAGGTTGCCCAAAAAGGAAAAAAAATATATTTCCCTTGAGAGAGAAATTCCCGTAATCCAAAATACGCGTGAAGAACCTACTCCTATTCTTTCACCCAGCACTTCTTCAGAACCTACAAAACCAGAAGAGAAAGTAGAAATGCGAGTAAATTTTTATGCTCTTGACCCCGAAAAAGCAACCAAGGGTGAGTTTTTAGGAACCGCGGAGTTAAGAGGAGGTAAACTGGTAATCAATGTCACTGACCCGAAACTAAAAGAAATCTTAGAAAAACCCTACTCTACGCTGGGAGGAGAGGTTAAAGAGGAAGTAGCGATAGACTATGCAGTAACCTATCAACCCGGAACCGTAGAGCACTTACGGGCGATTGCTATCGAATGCTGGCAATTCAGCTACATCGGAGAAATTGTAGAGTAAGCTACACCAACCCCTGCTCTATCATCGCATCTGCTACTTTTACAAAACCAGCAATATTAGCACCCTTTACATAGTTGATGTAGTTACCTTCTTTTCCGTATTTCACACACTGTTCATGGATAGCAATCATTATTTCCTGAAGTTTTTTATCAACCTCTTCGCGTGTCCAAGAAAGTCTTATACTATTCTGCGTCATTTCTAATCCCGAGGTAGCTACTCCTCCCGCATTAGCCGCTTTACCCGGAGCGTATAGAATTTTTGCCTTTTGAAAAACATCAATGCCTTGGGGTGTTGTGGGCATATTTGCTCCCTCGGCTACTAAGAAGCAACCATTCTTAACCAAAGTTTTTGCCTCTTCTCCGCTTATTTCGTTCTGCGTAGCAGAGGGAAAGGCAATATCACATTTTATCCCCCAAGGTTTTTGATTTTCGAAATATTTGCATTTAAATTTCTGCGCATATTCTTTGATTCTTCCACGTTTTATATTCTTAAGTTCAAAAATAAAATCTAATTTTTTCTTATCAATCCCTTTCTCATCATAAATAAATCCATTGGAATCCGACATGGTTACTACTTTGGCTCCTAACTGGATAAGTTTTTCTGCAGTATACTGCGCAACATTGCCTGAACCCGAAATAGCGCAAACCTTACCCTTTAATGCTTCCTTACGTGTTTTCAACATCTCCTGGGCAAAATATACACAACCGTATCCTGTTGCTTCGGGTCTAATTAAACTCCCTCCCCATTTAAGACCTTTACCGGTAAAAACCCCTGTAAACTCATTACGCAGTTTTTTATACTGCCCAAACATATAGCCAATTTCACGCAAACCTACGCCGATATCACCTGCAGGAACATCGGTATCAGGACCGATGTGTCTGAACAACTCGTTCATAAAACTTTGACAAAACTTCATCACTTCATTGTCAGACTTTCCTTTGGGGTCAAAATCAGAACCCCCCTTGCCACCTCCCATGGGAAGAGTAGTCAGGGCATTTTTGAAGACCTGTTCAAAGGCCAGAAATTTAAGAATACTTAAATTAACTGTGGGATGAAAACGTATCCCTCCTTTATAAGGACCAATTGCACTATTCATCTCTACACGGTATCCACGATTTACTTGAATTTCTCCCTTATCATCCAACCAAGGTACACGGAAAATAATTATTCGCTCTGCTTCGACCATTCTTTCCAAGATTTTGTATTCTTTGTATTTAGGATTTTTGTCTATGTAATCTATCACTGATTCCACTACTTCTCTTACCGCCTGATGAAATTCCGGTTCCTGAGGATTATTATTGATTACCTTTGCCATAAAATCTTCTACATACTTAGACATCTTATCCCTCCTTATTTTGTTTTTTATTAGATTCTCTATTATATCCTAAATTTCAGTTCTGTCAAATCAATCCTGGAAAAAATTAGGGGAAAAGGAGATTAATTATAGAAGCGCTTGCCTTCTTTGCCATACCCATTGCTTCAATTACTGTCCCTTCTCCGCCTACAATATCTCCACCAGCAAAAACATTCTTTAACGAAGTTTCCATCGTCTCCGGATTAACAATGATATCGCCATACTTATCAACCTTAAGCTCAGGAGTAACCCTAGTAAGCAACTGATTTGCCCTTAAGCCCACAGCCACGATTACTAAATCCGTTTCCAAAAGAAAATCACTTCCTGGAACAGGAATAGATTTTGGTCTTCCAGAATCATCAGGTTCTCCTAACTTGCACTCTAAACAAACAAGCCCTTTAAGAAACCCTTGTTTATCAGAAACAAATTCCTGCGGCTGGACTAAAAATTTAAATTTAACTCCCTCTTCTTGAGCATGAGCAATCTCTAAACGCCTTGCAGGCATCTCACTCTCTGTACGTCGATAAAGTATCGTAACATCGGGTTTAATTCTATTCATTACCTGAAGTCTTAAAGCAGACCTTGCCGCATCCATTGCCGTATTTCCTCCACCAATTACTATAATTCTCTCTCCTATATTTAGAGGCGTATGATAATCGGGAAATTTGTAAGCAAACATAAGGTTAACGCGGGTTAAAAACTCATTTGCCGAGTAGATGTTGCAGAGATTTTCTCCTTTAATTCCTAAAAAAGTAGGGATTCCTGCACCCAAACCTAAAAAAATAGCGGAATAACCCTCTTTAAAAAGTTCATCTACGGTTTTTAATTTCCCAATGACAAAATTAGTCATTATTTCTACTCCTAACTCTCTCAGGTAATTTATCTCGCTATCTAAAATCTCTTGAGGTAAACGAAAATTAGGTATTCCGTAACGCAAAACACCTCCTGGTTTGTGTAAACTTTCATAGATATCTACTGCAATTCCACGACGCGCAAGCTCTCCCGCACAACATAGCCCTGCAGGCCCGGAACCCACAACTGCCACTCTTTTATCTCTAAATTTCAAGTTTAAATTCTTTATTCCCTTTACCTTCGGATTTAGAGCTTCGGATTTAGAATTTATATTTATCATTCCCCAATCTCCCACAAATCTCTCCAAGAAATGAATATTTATCGCTTCAAAAGAGGCAAAAATAGAACCTCGTTTAGTCAAAACACAAGCTTTTCTACACTGATATTCTGCAGGGCAAACCCTTCCACAGATAGAGGGAAAATTATTTTTTTCTCTAATTGTACAATATGCACCTTCGTAATCTTTTTGGGCAATCTGATTAATAAATTTCTTTATATCTATTCCTACAGGACACCCCAGGATACAGGTAGGATTTTTGCACTGTAAACACCTTTTTGCTTCAAGAATTGCCTCTTCTTCAGTATAACCCAAAACCACCTCTTTAAAACTTTTGGTTCTTTCCTCAATATTAATTTCTTTTACTTTAACTGGCTCTTTTCTCATCGGTTGTATAGTTTGCAAATATGAGTTTCTTTATCCTGATACATCTTTGTTCTTTTCCCTAATTCCTCCCAATCTATACTTTGGGCTTCAAACTCTGGCCCATCAATGCAACTAAATTTTGTCTTTCCATCAACGGTTACTCTACAGCATCCGCACATTCCTGTAGCATCGACCATTAAAGCATTCAAAGAAACAATGGCTTTTATTCCCCTATCTTTAGCAATTTGAGAAACCCCTTTCATCATAGGAACAGGACCGACCGCATAGATTAATTCTATAGCATTCAGCGCATAGTGTATAGTTAATAATTCTTGCAAAACATCGGTAACAAATCCTTTTCTACCATAAGAACCATCATCGGTAGTAACATACAATTCCTGAGATACTTGTTTTAGTTCTTTTTCTAAAATCAATAAATCTTTGGTTCTTGCACCTAATATGGTAATAAGATGATTGTTTTCCTTTCTCAAAGCCTTGGCTACCGGATAAATTTCCGCAATTCCCACCCCTCCTCCAACCAAAGCTACTTTTCCATAATTCTTTATCTCTGTATAATTTCCTAATGGTCCTACCAAAGCATATAAAAAATCCCCTTCTTTCAAACTTCCTAAAGACCGTGTGGTAAACCCTGCTTCTTGGAAAATTAAGGTAATTGTCCCTCTTTCTTCATCTTTATCTACTACTGTCAGAGGAATGCGCTCTCCTTTCTCGGAAACCATTAACACTACAAATTGCCCCGGGAGAGTTTTTTTTGCAATTAGAGGAGACTTTAACTCCAGTTGGACGATACGTGTTCCTAAACTATAAGCAATTATCTTCTTGCAAATTATCTCTACCATCTAACTATTCCCCAATAAAAAACAAAAAGGCGTCTTCTTTTGCTACAGAGACGCCTTTGTCTTTTGGTTTTAAAATTTTAGCAAAAATTCCAAAGTTGTCAAGCCTATCTTTATAAAGCTACCTCCCCCTACCGCGCATACGACTTTCTTTCTGTTTTATGCGCCGTGCAGCAGAAGGTTTTTCATAACGTGAAGCTCTTTTATAGTTTTGAATAATCCTCTCCTCTTGACATTTTTTGCGAAAAGCTCGGATTGCTCCTTCAATAGACTGCCCTGGTCTTACTACTACCTTTGCCATAATAATCACCTCATTTCTTTCTTAAGTTTACTGTAAATAAAATATCCTGTCAATAAAATTTATTGTCTCAGTATTCTCAACTCTAGTTCATAAAGAGCAATTTCTTCTCTAATCCCTTGAATCTTGGTATTAATTTCTTCTTTCTCTTTCTCTAAGACGCTAATCTCCCTTTCCCAATCTGTTTTATCTTTAAGGACAATGCTTGTCTCTTGAGACTTTCTCATTAAGTTTTTTGTATTTTTAAGCATATTCTCTATAGTAGAAAGTCTCTTCATTAAAGAAGAAAGGCTCTGATTAAGTTCTTTTATTTTGTCCTTTATCCCATTCATTCCGGGATCAAGCCCTTTTCTAACCTCAATAATTTCTTTTTCAATCTCTTTCTTCTTATCTCTAAACTGACCTCTAATTACCTCTATTTGCTTATCTGTCTCTAACTTTTCCAAAGTAATCTTATGCTCTAAAACCATAACCTTTTCTGCGATATTTCTCTTTTGGGATAGAAGTGTTTTGAACTGAGGGTCAAAATTTTCTACTTTTTTAATATCCTCTTCCGTTATCTTCAAGGCGCAAGAAAAATTCATAAAAGCAAATAACAAAAATATTGCTCCCCAAAAAATATTCTTTCCTATCGTCTGTTTATTCATATTATATATCCTACTAAATAGCAAAACGAAAGTCAATTATGTCTCCATCATTAACAATATAATCTTTTGATTCCAGATGGACTAACCCCTTTGCTCTGGCTTCGCTGAAAGAAAAACCTACCTCTACGAAGTCTTTATAGTTTATAACCTCTGCTTTTATAAAACCCTTTTCTATATCTGAATGAATCTTCCCTGCTGCCTTGATGGCAGGAGTGTTTTTCTCAATAAGCCATGCCTTTGCCTCTTCTCCTTTCACTGTAAAAAAACTTACTAAGTTTAAAAAACTCAGACAGGCAGAAAGGAAGCGTTCTTTTATCAAATCTTTAAAGCCAAAAGTTTCCAAAAAAACAAAGCGTTCTTTTTCTTCCATTTCGTTCAACTCGTTCTCAATTTTCAATGAGGTAAGAATAAAATTATACCCCTCTTGAGTAAAGGACTTACCTATTTCTTCTATCTCTGTTAAGCCCATTCTTTCATCTACGTTTAGAACAAAAAATATGGGTTTCTGGCTCAAAAATTTAAAACCACACAGCTGCTTCTCTTCTCCCGCTTCAAGTCGCACATTCCTTAACGCCTTATTATCTTCCAGATGCTGGCTAAGCTTTCTTAAAACTTCCAATTCTTTTTCTTCTTTTTTACCTTTTTTAATATCTTGCTCAATCCTATCCATTCTTTTCTGAATAACTTCCAGATCTTTCAAGATTAATTCTTCCTCAATACCTTTCGCATCCTTTAAAGGATTAAAAGAGATTGCGCCGGGATACTCAAAACATCTTACAACCACTACAAAACCATCGGCTTCTCGTAAGAAAGAAGAGTCAAAACAATTCTTCTTATTCTGTTCGTACAAAGCCAAATCGATGATCCCTATTTCAGAAAAAGTTATTTTCTTTGAGCCAACCTTCTTTGCAAGATTATAGAGACGCTCGTCTTCCAATTTTATTGTTCCTAAATGGAGCGTTATCCCTTCAGGCATATGCTCTCCTTTCTTAAAAGAAACACCACCCAATAAAGTATTGAAAAGTAACGTTTTCCCACTTAAGGGCGGACCTATAATGCCTATTTTCAAATCTTCACCTCTTTCAAAATACAAAAAGGGAGAGCTCTCGCTCTCCCTTTCTTCTATAAATAATAAATTTTCTCTACCAAGTTTTTGTTTTAGTCTTTTCTAACCAATCCTGAAGAAATCTGGCTGCCATTTCTTTACAACCCAAACCGAAAGCCAGACCTACCGCCAGTCCAATAGAACCTAAAAGGATAGTTACCAAAGAACTGATTATTCTGGTTCCGATATTTAGTTGCTCCGCAGCAATAGCTATTGAGAAAATGATAATGGCAATTTGGGTGAGTTGCCCTAATAATCTGGCTTGACTAATTCCCGCATTTGTAGAAGCGGTGCGTACACTGGTATTCATAAAAGTGGCAAAAAATATTCCCACAACCAGAATAAATATGGAGGCGACCACTTTCGGGATATAGAGGACTATTTTGCTAAAAAGGTCCTGCGCTACCGTAAGTCCCAAGACGTTTATCACCGTTATGCCCACGGCAATAAGCATAAACCAATAAACAAGAATTCCCAAAAGCTCAGAGAGGGTATGTTTTATTTCCCCTTTAGAGAGAAACCGGTGAATTCCACAGCGCTCTGCTAAAACATCAAGTCTTGCTAGCTTAAGCCCACGGGTAATAAGCCTCTGAATAAACTTAGCGAGAAGCCAACCTACAATAAGTACTACTAAAACTTTTACCAAGGTAGGCAGAAAACCAAAAAACCGTGCAAGCATTTCTTTAAACGGATCTACCAAAAGTTCTTTCCAGTTCATTTTACTTCACCTCCTTTTTCCCTTTTAAAAGGAATTAATCTATATAAACGGGCCCTGCTTATGCCGCCCGGGAAAGGGAATTTTCTTCTTTCTTTGTTTCTAAGAAATCAAAAAAGAATTGTTTTTGCAAGGTCTCCTGTTTGTATTTCAGTCTACCAAAAAAAGGGATGTTTGTAAAGTATTTTCTTGTCCCGGTAAGATAACTAGTGGAATCTTCAAAATAAGTAAATACCTTGCCTTCGTAATTACGCAAGATAAATTGGTTTTTAGCCTGAGATATAATATAGTTAGGTGCCACAGGAATTTTCCCGCCTCCCCCTGGAGCATCTACAACATAAGTAGGCACTGCATAACCCGTAGTATGCCCCCTCAACTTTTCTATAATATTTATCCCTACCGAAACAGGCGTGCGGAAGTGACTTGTACCGCGGGCGAGGTCGCATTGATAGATGTAATAAGGCCGGACCCTAATCTTTAAAAGTTCGTGCATTAGTTTTTTCATGATATAGGGACGGTCATTTATTCCCTTAAGAAGCACCGTCTGACTACCTAAAGGAATTCCGTTATCAGTAAGCATATCACAAGCAATCTTACACCTCTTAGTTATTTCCTTGGGGTGATTGAAATGAAGACTTATCCAAATAGGTGCATAACGTTTTAACATGGAAACTAACTCAGAATTAACACGCATGGGCAAGGTTACGGGCACACGTGTTCCAATGCGTAAAAATTCTACATGAGGTATGGCACGGATATTCTTAATAATTTCCTCTAACTTTTCATCGGAAAGTATTAAGGGGTCGCCACCGGAAATAAGCACATCGCGAACTTTTTTGTTGGAACGGATATAATCATATGCCTGGACAAGGTGGTTTGGGGCAAGGCAAGATTCTTTTTCTCCTACCATCCTCCGTCTGGTACAATGACGGCAATACATCGCACAATGTTCAGTAACTAATAAAAGGACTCGGTCAGGATAGCGGTGGACGAGGCCCGGAACAGGAGAAGATTTGTCCTCTCCGCAAGGGTCAAGCATATCATAAGAACTAATAAAAGTTTCATCAAGTAAAGGAACTGCCTGTCTTCGGATAGGGCAATTTGGTCTCAGAGGGTCCATAAGGCTCGCAAAATAAGGAGTAATGGCCATAGCAAGCCTTCCCCGTGAAACCTTTATTCCTTCTTCCTCCTCCGGAACAACTTGAATAACCTGCCGTAATTCATTTAAGGTGGTAATCCGATTCTTTAACTGCCAATGCCAATCTTCCCACTCCTCTTCAGAGACATCTTGCCATAGACTGGTCACTCTATTGCTATAAATAAGCGTATTCAAATGAACCTCCCTCCTTTCATTTCTTTCCCCTGTTCAACTTTCCATTTACTCTTTTTACTGCCGATTCTAATATTTTATTAATCAACTGGTTATAATTTATTCCCGCGGTCCTTGCCATCAAAGGTAAATTACTCTCCAGGGGATCTAGCCCCGGTAGAGGATTTATCTCCAAAAGATACGGCCTGTTTTTTTTATCTAACCTAAAATCTATACGACAGAAATCGTAACATCCCAAAGCCTTGTAAGCTTTCAAAGCTAAATGAGAAATTTCTGCTGCTGTATCAGGTTTTAATCTTGCGGGACAGTAAAAAGTGGGAGTAAGATGTTGTTCTTGGTTTCCTTGAAACTCTTTCATCCTCCAAGAATAAAAAAATTCTCCTGAACCACGACAGGAACTAAAATCGATCTCAAGGATAGGAAGAACTAATGGGCTATCATTACCAATAATTCCTACAGTTAGTTCTTTACCAACAATAAATTCTTCAACTAATACTGACTGTTTATAATTGCACATTACCCTTTTTATCTTCTCTAAAAGGTTCTTTCTATCATAGACAACCGAATCTCGATAAATACCTTTGGCAGAACCTTCCGCATTAGGCTTAACAATCAAAGGAAAACGAAGAGCGGAATCTAACTTTTCTCTTCCGGTAACAAAGAGTTGAAATTTTGGAGTAGGGATGCCTTCTGCAAGACACAGTTTCTTAGTATAGGCTTTATCCAAGGCAACTGCCATAGCCAAGACGTTTGAACCGGTATAGGGAATTCTAAGGAAATCGAGAATAGCGGGAATTTGAGATTCTCGACTGGAATAACCATTTATGCCCTCGGCAATATTAAAAACAAAATCTATCTTCTCTCTATTTCTTAAAAGATAAGCGATTAGTTGGTTGTTAGCCTCTACCAAATTAACCTTGTGTCCCTTTTTCCTTAAAGCCTCGGCAATAGAACCTACTGTTTTATATGAATCGAATTCAGAATAAAAATCAGGAGGGACTCCTTTAGAAAGATTCTTTCTCTTAAGATTATAAACAAGAAGAATATTCATAAAAGTCCATACCTTTCTAAAGCACAGTTAAGAATTTGGTTAATCATATCTTTGTATTTCATACCAACCTGCCTTCCTACAATAGGAAATACATCCGCTAAAGAAAGACTGGGAAGAGGATTTATTTCTAATACAAACGGTTCGTCGTTTTCATTAACCCTTATATCCACCCTCCCAAAGTCTCGACACTCCACTGCTCGATAAACTTCTATCGCTAAATCCCCGATTCGCTTAAGCAATCGTTGAGAAATTTTTGCAGGGCAGATGTATTTTAAGGAACGTGAACGAATGTGTCCAAAAGTATAGAATCTCTCTCCCAAGTTGAGTCTTCCATCAATACTTATTTGCACCGGCGGGAGGGCTTTAGGAGGATTGTTTCCTAAGACCACCACTGTGAACTCCTTGCCTTTTATAAACTCTTCTGCTATTGCAGGTTGGCGGTATGCCTTTATTATCCAATTTGCTCTCTCACGCAAACTCCTTACATCTCTAACCATGGAATCGAAAGAAAGCCCTTTGCTCGAACCCTCGTAACGTGGTTTAACAATAAGCGGAAAATTGAGATTAAATTTTCCTATAGTATCGGGTTGGGAAATTTCTAAGAAGCGGGGGGTAGGAATACCTTCGGCAATAAAAATTTTTTTTGCAAAAAGTTTATCCAAAGTAAGGGCTAAAGTTAATCCGTCCGAACCAACGAAGGGAATACCTTTTAGTTCTAAGATTACAGGAACCTGCGATTCTCTATTTCTCCCCTGAATGCCTTCCGCGATATTAAAAACGATATCTGCTTTTATCTTGTCTAATTTTCTAAGAAGATTACAAACATTTCCAATTTTTACTACCTTGTGCCCTCCTTTTGCCAAAGCGCTCTCTATCGCATCGATTGTCTGCCAATGGTCGAATTCAGCATTGGCATCAGGAGGGTCGTCTTCCTTAAAAACGTATTCCTGTTTTAAATCATAAGTTAATCCTACAACCTTCCCCATTTTATTTCCTTCTTTTGATTCTTTTGGCAAAAAAAAAGAGGCTCTCTTTTTTGCCTCTTAAAATAAATACAATTTATCCAATTTTAATTAACTACAACCTCCTTTACTTTTAAGGATTTCTGTTAATATTTTATGATAATTAAAACTTATGTCAAGAAAATTTTTAATTTTTATCAAACAATTCTAAATCATCATTTACATTTTATAAGCAAGAATAAAAATTTAACAAAAAAAATTCAACGTATTTTTACAACATCTCCTGCAAAAACTCTTTCTATAAATCCTGAATCCTTCCTCACTAAAAGGGCGCCTTCTCTATCGAGGTCAATTGCTTCTCCTTCTATGGCCTTTTGCTGGGAAATTATTTTTATCCGATGGCCAAGGATACAAGAATATTTCTTCCACTCTTCAGCCAGTGGAGAAAAGCCCTTCTCTTTAAATAAAAAATAGTATCTTTCTATTTTACGCAAAATTTCTTTCAATAACTCAATGCGTGAAAATTTTTCCCTTCTTTCCTCTTTTAAAGAACTTGCCTGTGTAGGAAGAAGGTGTTTTTCAGTATTCACATTTATGCCTATTCCTAGAACAATAAACTTAATTTTCTCGGTTTCTGCCCCCATTTCCGCCATTTCCGTAAGAATCCCCCCTACCTTTTTCCCACTAATTAAAATATCATTTGGCCATTTAATTAAGCATTCTAAACCCGTAATGTTAGATATGGCCTCTCTCACCGCTACCGCAGAAAGGATAGTTAACTGTGGAGCTTGATTAGGAGAGATTTGTGGTTTCAAAAGAATAGAAAAATATAATCCTTTATATTTTGGGGAAAACCACTCTCTGCCTCTTCTTCCCCTGCCTTTCTTCTGAGTTTCACTACAAACAACTGTTCCTTCGGGAAAGTTCCTTATTCCTAATTCATGGGTAAAATCCATAGTGGAATCCAAAACCTCAAATGAGAAAATCTTCTTTCCCATAAGTTTTGTCCCTAAATCCCAAGTAATCTCCTCGGGTAATAACTTATCTGGAGGGCTTATCAAGCGATATCCCAAATGTGGTAAGGCTTCTATATCGTAACCAAGATTTCTCAGACTCTCTATTTGTTTCCAAACTTCCGCTCGGGTAATTCCTGTAAGTTTACTTAATTCTTCTCCTGAGATATAATCTTTACTTTTGCGTAGAAAACTGATAATCTTTTCTTGCATCTGTTTGTAATTATTTAACTAAGTTTTTTCTCTCTAAATATACCCATAAAATAGAAATTGCAGAAGGATTAACTCCGGATATTCTCGAGGCTTGCCCCAGGGTTAAGGGCTTAAATTTATTAAGTTTCTCTTTTACTTCACTTGAAAGAGCAGGAATTTTTGCATATTCAAATCCCGAAGGAATTTTAATTCTTTCTATCTTTTGCATCCGGCGCACTTCTTCCTTCTGGCGATTAATATAGCCTTCGTACTTTATTTCAATTTCTATCTCAGAAAAAGCATTTTCGGAAATAACTTTCTCAAGATTCATATCAAGTTCTTTAAAATGAGCACAATTAATCCCTGGTCTTTTTAGCAATTGGGCAAAACTAATGGCTTTTTTTAATTCAGGAATACCAAAATTTTTAAATAAACGATTAACCTCTGGACTTGGTTTAAGTTTTTTCTTCTTAAGTAATTCTATCCCTTTATGAATCGCCTCTTTTTTCTCTTTAACTTTGCCAAATGTCTCTTTTCTAATTAAGCCAAGTTTATGGCCAAACTCACTTAAACGAATATCCGCATTACCCTCACGTAAAATGAGCCTATACTCGCAACGAGAGGTAAACATTCGATACGGCTCGTTTGTTCCCTTGGTTACTAAATCATCAATTAAAACCCCAATGTATGCCTGGTCACGTCCAAGAATGAATGGCTCTTCTCCCCCTACTTTCTTAACCGCATTAATACCTGCAATTAAACCTTGACTGGCTGCCTCTTCGTAACCAGTGGTTCCATTGATTTGCCCTGCTAAAAATAGATTCTTGATTAATTTCGATTCTAATGTTGGGTAAAGCTGGGTGGGATAAACATAATCATACTCAATCCCATAACCAAATTTGGTTATCTCTGCCTTTTCCATTCCTGGGATTGTTTGAATAAACTCTCTTTGCACTTCTTTCGGCAAAAAAGTGAATAATCCATTGGTATAATACTCTTCACTATCTAAACCCTCGGGTTCAACAAATATCTGGTGTCTTTCTCGCTCAGAAAAACGCAACACTTTCTCTTCGATAGAAGGACAATACCGGGGATTTACTCCTTGACTTATAATATGTAAAAGTTTTTTGTCTCTTAAGGCTTTTAAGATAATGCGATGGGTCTTTTTATTTGTGTAAGTCAAATAACATGGTTTTTGAGGTAATTGTGCACCCAGTGTAAAAAAAGAAAAGGGCCTCCTAACATCGTCTCCTTCTTGAACAATCATTTTAGAAAAATCTATTGTCTTACCATCCAAACGAGCGGTAGTGCATGTTTTTAACCGGCCCATTCCTAAACCCAGACTTCTAAGCGCTTGAGCTAACCTTATGCTTGGAGGTTCATTTATTCTTCCTGCAGGATAACTATCTAAACCGATATAGATAACTCCATTTAAAAAAGTTCCTGTAGAAATAACCACCGCTTTTGCATATATTGTCTCATTAAGCATCTCCACACCCAAAATTTTGTTATGCTCTATTATTAAACCCACCACTTCTCCCTCTTTAACCACAAGGTTTTCTTGATTAAGTACCGTGCTTTCCATATATTTTTGATACAACCTTCTATCTACTTGGCAACGAGAAGACCAAACCGCGGGCCCCTTGGATGTGTTAAGCATCCGAAATTGAATTCCTGTATTATCTGCTGCTTTTGCCATCTCCCCACCCAACGCATCTATCTCTTTTACTAACTGCCCTTTACCCACTCCGCCAATTGCGGGATTGCAGGACATTAAACCAATCGTTTCCTTTTTTAAAGTAATAAGTAAAACGCTACGCCCCATTCTACTTGCTGCTAAAGAGGCTTCAATACCCGCATGTCCTGCGCCAATTACAATTATGTCAAATTTATTCATATCAACAAAAACAAAATGCCCACTTTTTATTCTGTGGGCTGGATATAATCTCTTCTAAAACTATTACCTTTTTTTCATCTTGTAACTAAGTAAAATAACCTCAGCTACTTCGCGCATGGTCCGACGATTGTCCATCGCAAATTTCTGTATTTTACGATAAGCATCTTCTTCAGAAAGTTTTTCTTCTTTCATTAAAACTCCCTTTGCTCGCTCAATAAATTTACGTGCTTCTAATTCTTCGCGGATAACTTTCGATTCCACTATCAAACAAGCATTCTCAATAACAATTGCTGCCTGATTAGCTACCGTCATCAGAATATCAACCTCTTCCTTGCTAAAACGGTGAAGGTTTGCAGTATATATATTAAGCACACCAATTACTCTCCCTTTAACCTTTAACGGAACGCTAAGGAGAGAACAGAGCCCCTCTTTCTTAGCAATCGATTGATTTACATAACGTGGATCTTTACGTACATCTAAAACTATAATCGGCCGTCCTTCTTGTGCTACCCTACCCGCAATCCCCTCTCCCAATTTCAGATTTTGTTTTTTGTTATAGGCTTCAGAAATTGACTGCGTAGCCTTAACGACCAGTTCTTTTTTCTTTTCATCTAAGAGAAAAAGGGAACAAATTTTAGAATCCATTACCTGCGCAGTAACATTAACAATTAATTTTAAAATATCTTCTAAATATAAATCTGAGGTAATGGCTTCACTAATTTTTGATAATGCCTTAAGTTGTTTAACAAACAAGGGTTTTTTTTCTTTCATATAGCTACAATAGAAATATTTGCTTTGTTTGCTTCTTCAATTGCTCTTTCCTGATCAATAAAAAGCACCTGGTTTGCTTCGATAGCCAAAACTCTTGCCTTAGCCTCTTCCATTATTTTAATGGTATTCAATCCTATCACTGGCAAATCAAACCTCCTATCCTGTTCTACACGAGAAACCTTTATTACTACTGTCCCTTCTCCGCCCAACAAAGCCCCTCTCTTTATTGTCTCGTCTGTCCCTTCTATCGCTTCTACTGCCAACACGGCCTTATTTTTCACTACTACAGTCATACCGATATCAACCCGCGCTATTTCTTTAGCTATATCCCAACCAAATTTTATATCCTCCCATTCTAAAGAATTGGGGATGCGTTCGGTGAGACATCCTTTGGAGGGTAAAAGATCCTCCAGAAAAGAAGCAGAATCTAAGAGTTCTATCCCTTCTCTCTTTAACTGTTGTGCAAAAGCATTTAATATAGACATGTCTTTTTTGTCCCTTAAAGAATCAATGAGCTCTAAAACGGCTTTATCAATATGGACATCGTTTCTGAAAAGAAGAGTTTTCTTAATGCCTCCTGCCATGATTGCTTCTTTAATACCTGCGCGTTTTAATATGCCTACCAATTTCCCCCATTCTCCAACTTCTAACCAGTGAGTCTCAGAAACATAATTTACTATCTCTGGTAAAGTTTCACCCTTTATGCCTATAGCAACAATAGTAAACCCCTGTTCTCTTGCCTTTTCTGCAAGAAGCAAGGGATAACGCGACCTTCCGGCAATCAATCCGATTTTTCTCATTTTTTCCATCTTAGTTATCAGTAACTTAACTTCTTGAAAGAATAATCCTAACGACAGACTCCACGTTGAGAATTTTTCACAAAATCTATAAGGTGCTTTATCTCTTCATTGGGAGCCAATCTTTTCTTGATTTCCTCCAGGGCATGGGAAGTGGATAGGCCTGATTGAAAAAGAAGTTTCAATGCGGTTTTTAAACTATTCCTCACTTCAGGTTTCATTCCTGCCCTTCTTAGCCCTACTACGTTTAATCCATAAAACCTTGCCGGATGACCATCGCAAATAGAAAAGGGAGGAATATCCTGAATTACTTTTGAACAACCACCAATAATCGCAAGTTTTCCCACACGCACAAATTGATGAATTGCTACCATCCCTCCAACCACTACCTTATCTTCAATAGTCACATGTCCTGCCAAGGTCCCTACATTGGCAATAATTACGCCGTTGCCAATACGGCAGTCATGTGCAATGTGCGAGTAAGCCATAATAAGATTGTTATTACCAATTACCGTTTTCCCCGTAGCCTTGGTCCCTAGATTAATGGTGACATATTCGCGGATAATATTATTATCGCCTATTTCCAGAAAAGTTTTTTCTCCTTTAAACTTCAAATCCTGAGGAATGCTGCCAATTACCGCTCCCGTAAAAATACGACAATTCTTACCAATTTTTGTATTTCCTTCAATTACGCAAGATGTTCCTACAACGGTATTGTCATCAATGATAACATCGGGACCAATAAAAGAGTAAGCTCCTACACTAACTGTTTTAGCTAAGCGCGCTCCGGGGGAAACTATTGCGGTAGAATGGATATTAACCATTTCCAATAAAAAAATTGATTACAATGTACTATCACTGTAATCATTATGTATCCCAAAATATATCGTTTCAAGCATCTACCAAGGCAAACATCAAATCAGCCTCCGCTACAATCTTAGAATCCACGAATGCCTTGGTATGGACTTGACCTGTTTTAGATTTTAATCGAACCACCTCTACTTCTAAATGCAATTGGTCTCCCGGAAGAACAGTACGTCTAAACTTTACATTGTCTATGCTCATAAAATAAGCAAGTTTCCCTTGATTCTCTTTCTTAGAAAGCATAAGCACCCCTGCAACCTGGGCCATCGCCTCTACAATAAGCACTCCTGGCATTACCGGCCTTCCTGGAAAGTGCCCTTGAAAGTAGTAATCGTCGATGGTCACATTCTTTATACCCACCGCCCGTTTGTCCTCCTGGATTTCTATTATCTTATCTACAAAAAGGAAAGGATAGCGATGAGGCAAAATTTTTTGGATATCATTTATATCTAAATAGGCTTTCTCTAATTCAAAATTTGTAGAAACAGATTTTATTGCTCCTTCAACAAGACGAATTCGCTGCTGTTCAATTTTTTGCAACACTTTTATATTGAGGGGATGCCCACTCTTTATGGCAATTACATGCCCCTTCAAAGAGTATCCCAAGAGATAAAGGTCTCCAATCAAATCGAGAACCTTGTGACGTGCAAATTCGTCTTCAAAACGCAATCTGTTTTTCAATATTCCTTTCTCTCCCACCACTACGGTATTCTCATAATTAGCACCCAAACCTAACCCTTGATTTTTTAAAACTTCCACTTCTTCCTTAAGACAAAATGTTCTCGCAGGAGCAATCTCTTTCATAAAGATATCTCTATTGACCACAAAATTTAAATACTGAGGTCTTAAATAGGGATGGTGGTCATAAGAAAGAAGATAGGAAATTTTAAATTCTTGGCTGGGTAAAATTACTATACTGGAATCTCCTTCACTAATCCAAATAGGGTCTCTAATCTGAAAAAGCTTTCGTAAAGCATTCTGCGTTTCTATGCGGGCATTTTCCAAAACCTCCAGAAAAGGGAACGCACTGCCATCCATCCCCGGAACTTCCGGTCCATCAATCTCTATCAAGATATTATCGATATTAAGAATAGAGAGAACTGCCATCAAATGTTCAATAGTATGGACTTCTCCGCCATTGCTCCCTATAGAAGTCCGGCGTGGACTCTTGTTTATATCGATTATATTATTCATCGTGGCTTGAATAAAAGGCTTGCCTGGCAGGTCTATACGCTTAAAAACTATTCCTGCGTCCGGTAAAGAAGGTTTAAATTTAATTCTTACTTCTTCTCCGGTGTGTAAACCCGTTCCTTTCAATTCCACCTCTTTACCGATTGTCTTTTGATACTCCATTATCTATATTCTCCTTTACCGTCAG
Organism: Candidatus Omnitrophota bacterium; assembly: GCA_023819145.1. Classification (NCBI taxonomy): domain Bacteria; kingdom Pseudomonadati; phylum Candidatus Omnitrophota; species Candidatus Omnitrophota bacterium. The sequence continues at coordinate 24,427 of JAMWCW010000003.1, read as the reverse complement.
GTTGGACAACTCTTGAGATAAATCTTGTAATTTATTCTTTAATTCCGCAACCGTTTCAAACAATTTAGGTAATCTCTGAATACAGGCATTTATCCTTTTCGCCAAACTGTGTGGCTTAGCAGGATAACCTGAAACGCAAGTGTTGGGAGGAACCGATTTGGTAACCCCTGCTTGGGCAGCGATTACTGCATTATCCCCTATCGTAATATGTCCTACTATGCCCGACTGACCTGCTAAAGTAACTCCTTTACCAATTACCGTACTTCCGGAAATACCTGTTTGAGCAACAATAATTGAATTCTCTCCAATTTCTACATTGTGAGCAATCTGTACAAGATTATCAATCTTCGTCCCCTTGCCAATAAATGTCCTGCCAAAACGAGCACGATCAATTGTTACATTCGCACCAATTTCCACATCATCCTCTATCACCACCGTTCCAATCTGTGGAATTTTATGATGCACACCTTTAACCGTAGCGAAACCAAATCCATCACTACCTATTACTGTTCCACTATGAATACAAACCCTGTTTCCAATCGTAACCCTCTCTCTTATAGAAACGTGTGAATGTATTAAACAATCAAAACCAATCTTTGTATAATGCCCAACATAAGCATAGGGATAAATCACCGTATTGTCTCCCAGCTCTACCTTATCCTCAATTACCGCATAGGCATGTATAGAAACATTCTTGCCAATCTTCACATCTTTACCGATAACTGCAGTGGGATGAATACCTTTGGGATGATGCACCTCATTTGGGGCAAAAAGTGAAACCATTTTTACAAAGGCAAGGGAGGGGTTCTCGGTGCGGACAATTGGCTTAGGTGCAGATTTGACTTCGCGTGAAGTAATTATGGCAGAGGCGTGTGTTTGATTCATCAAAGAGAGATATCTTGAATTTGCTACGAAAGTAATATCTCCTTCCTTTGCTTCCTTTATCCCGCATATTCCCGTAATAATAGTATTAGGGTCTCCAACTACCTCTCCTTCAATAATCGCCGCTATCTCAGCAAGTGTCTTTCTCATTTCTTCTCTTTAGCAGATGACTTCTTCTTATCGTACTGCTCGTTAAGAATCTTTATCACTCTTCCCGTAAGGTCAAGAGATTCATCTCTATAGAGAAGCAAGCGTTCATTAACAATAACGGTATATCCTTCTTTCTTCCCTAATTCCTGTATTACTCCGTCTATCTCTTTCAATATTTCCCTTACAATACCATCTCTTTCTTTACGGAGGTCCTCCCGGGTTGTGCGGTCATATCCCTGTAGATTTTTTATCTTCTCATCCAAAAGTTTTTGTTTATCGGGTTTTACTTTATCCGAAGCAAGGTCTAATTCTTCTTTAATTTTTTTGATTTCATTAACCATCTTTTCCCGTTGTGCCTCTTTCTCACTGCCTTTCTTCTCCAGAATCTGATCTTCCTCTTTTGTGCGGTTATATTCATCAAAAACCCGCGAAACATCAATATAACCTATTTTTAAATCTGCTGCATAACATAAAGAAACTCCCAGAAGCACAACGCTTGCTAAAAATAAAATATTTTTCCTCATCTCTTTCTCCTCTCAATTAAAACCGCTGACCCATGCTAAAATGGAATCGTCCACTCTTCCTTTCCCCAACTTCGGTCTCCAAAGGATATCCGAAATCCAATTTTATGGGGCCTATGGGGGTTTTTATACGAAGCCCCGTTCCCACAGAATACTTCATTCCTCCTGAGCCAAAATCATCTGCTTCTTTCCATACATTACCCATATCATAAAAAACCGCTCCTTTGATATTTTCTACAAGGGGAAAAGTAAACTCCATCCCTCCCAATAACATTGCTTCTCCACCAATGGGATCTCCAGTATTGGGGTCTCTTGGACCAACGCGTCTTTCTTTATATCCCCGAATAGTATTAGCACCCCCTGCGAAGAAGCGCTCATAAATAGGGACATAAGTTGAATTCCCAAACTCATCCACTATCCCCGCACGAATTCTCATTTCTAATACTATCTTTTCAAAAGGTGTAAAGTACACACTTCCACTACTAATGTAACGCAAGAAATCTTTGTCTCCTCCAAAAGGCCCTCCCGCACATTCTATGGAACCAGAAATTACATAGCCACTGGTGGGGTCGAATATGTAATCACGGGTGTCTTGGGTGAGACGGAAAAGTACCGCAGAAACCGTGTTGTCCCCTTCTTCTTGTCTCAAGTCACTCGATTCTTCAGCATCAATATCCGAAATTTTTATCTTATCCATCCGATACACTAAATCTCCCCGGGTATAATCTGTAAACTCCTTTCCCAAACGCAGAGCACCTCCTCTTCTTTTTTCATTAAAAGCAAAACCGATGTCGCGTTCCTTATCTCTAGTCCTTTGATAAAGGTCAAAGCCGAAAGAATAAGGATAGCCTAATATCCAAGGTTCAGTGAAACTCAATTCATAATCTTGCCTCACCGTTCCTATTTGAGCTCTTAGTCTCAGAAACTGCCCCGCACCTGTAAAATAAGGGAAGTTAAACAGGTCAAAATTGCGCTGGGTAATTTCAACAAAACCAATGAATTGGTCAACTGAACTATATCCTCCACCAAAACTAAACTCTCCTGTCTTGGTCTCTTTTACCGAAACAACCAAATTCTTTCTATCTGCTGTAGTTCCAGGTTCTATATCGAAGTTTATCTCCTCAAAATACCCCAAATTATTGAGACGCTCTCTGCTTCTCTTTAATTTCTTACCATCAAAACGTTCCCCAGGATGGAGACGTAATTCTCTTCGGATAACCAAATCTCTTGTCCTTACATTCCCCCGAATATCTATCTTTTCTACATAAGCCACATCATGTTCAGTGATGAGGTAATTTATATCTATCTTATCCGTCCCTTCTAATAACCGCGTTTTCACATCTACCTCTGCCTGAATATATCCTTTATCAAAATATAACTCCTGAATACGAACAATATCTTCGCGCAAGCCCTCCTGCCTAAATGGCTTACCTTTAACCATCTTAAGTACTTTTTTTAACTCTTCGGTAGTATATACGCTGTTACCAGCAATAGCTACCTCGTTAGCAAAATATTTTTTACCTTCGTTGATTTTCAAAGTGATGTAAATCCACTGTTTTTCATATCCTACCGAAGAAGTTGCTTCCACATCCATATAACCTGAATTCTGATAAAATACCTTAATTCGCTCAATATCCTCCTCAAGAACCTCGGGCTTAAAAACACCCGACCTAAAGAATCCGGCGGGTTTGGTCTTAACCAGTTTTAGAATCTTTCCTCGTTTATAGGCGTCGTTTCCTTCCACCGAAATCTTTCTAATCCGCGCCCTAAATTGTTCATTAATTACAAACTTAACTTTAGCATAATTTGTTTGAGAATCTACCTCCACCGCATCCGTTACTTCTACCTGAGTATATCCTTTATCTTTATACATCCGTATAATTTCATCCTTATCCTGTTTAATCTGACGGGGATTTAAAAAATCATTTGGTTTGGAACCAACTGCTTTTTCTAATCTCTCTTTCTTAAAAATACGATTACCTTCAAAAACGATACTTTCTACAACCGGACGTTCCTTAACATTAAAAATCACCATCAATCCCTCTGCAGTTTCCCTTAAATCAATTCTTATATCGGAAAAATAACCCGTAGCGTAGAGTCTTTTTAAATCCTCATCCAATTCTTTTTGAGAAAAAGCCTGTCCTACTTTTGATTTTATTTTGGAAAGGATGGTTGAGGAACTGACGGTGATATTACCCAAGACCTGGATAGAACTGATGACCTTGGGTTGATTATCTTCAGCAAAAACAACCTCTTCCTGGAAGAAGGAAAATACAAATAGTATTATGACAAAAAATTTTCTCAATTTATTTATTTAATTTTGTTAAAAGTTTAGCAAAAATTGACCGTTATGTCAATTTCAAATTTCTTCTCGCGCCAAATTTTCAAAACGCGCATATTCCTTTACGAAAGCAAGCCTAATTGTTCCTGTCGGACCATTTCTTTGTTTAGCAATATTTATTTCCGCAAGCCCCCGATTCTCTTCCGTAGGATTGTAATACTCTTCTCGCAGAAGTAAAACCACTACGTCTGCATCTTGTTCAATGGCTCCTGACTCACGCAAATCAGATAATTGTGGCCGATGGTCAGCTCTTGTCTCTACTGCCCGAGAGAGTTGGCTTACCGCTATCACGGGTATACCCAATTCCCTTGCCAGAGCTTTTAAGGAACGCGATATCTCTGCAATTTCCTGTTGACGATTTTCTATATTAGAAGGTCCCCTCATTAACTGAAGATAATCTAAAATAAGTAGCTGAATATCTTTAGTAGATTTAAGTCTCCTCGCCTTGGCTCTTAACTCCAAAACAGAAATAGCAGGTGTATCATCAATAAAAATAGGAGCCTCGGAAAGTTTTCCTGCTGCATTAGTTAATTTGGGCCAATCCGATTGAGTAAGAAATCCTGTTCTTACCTTGTGTGCATCAACCCTTGCATGAGCACAGAGCATGCGTTGCACAAGCTGTTCTTTAGACATCTCCAAGCTAAAAATTGCCACAGGTTTCTTCTCCGCAATTCCTACATGTTCGGCAATAGAGGTCACAAATGCCGATTTCCCCATTGAAGGCCTTCCTGCAACAACAATAAAATCAGAAGGTTGAAGTCCTGCAGTTGTAATATCAAATTCTATAAAACCCGTAGAAATTCCTGTAATATTTGCTTTCCTTTGATAAAGGTTATCGATGGTTTCAATACTACTCTTTATAATCTCTTTTATAGAAACAAAACTCCCCTCTACTTTGTGAGTGGCAATTTCAAAAATAGAAGATTCTGCTTGGTCAAGAAGCTCATCTGCATCTGTAACAGACTCATAACAATCGTTAATGATCCGGGTTGATGCATGAATTAAACTTCTTAAAATATATTTCTCTTTAATCATCTTTGCATAATAACCTACATTTGCAGATGTAGGCACAAGAGAAGCAAGGCTGGCTAAATAAGCAGGCCCTCCTATTTCCTCTAAAAGATTTGCTTTCTTTAAGGCATCCGCTACTGTAACTACATCTATTGCCTGATTGTTATTAAATAACTGAGCAATAATCTGAAAGATTTTCTTATGACTGTCCTTATAAAAATATTCGGGCTCTACTTTTTCAATGCCCATCGCCACTGCCTGTTCATCAATAAGCATCGAACCCAAAAGAGCCATTTCCGCCTCTATGTTCTGCGGTGGCATTCTATCCAGACTTATCTCTTTTTCGTTCATCATACTATACTAAAACCAAATATCAAAATTTTGCACTTATTTCTTAACCACCCATACCTTCGCCTCTACAGAAACTTCAGAGTGTAATTTTATGGGAACATAAAAAATTCCTACCTCTTTAATGGGTTCGTTCAATTCAATCATCCGCTTATCTAACTTTATCCCCATTTCTTCATAAGCTTTAGCAATATCGTGATTAGTCACTACCCCAAACATCTTGCCATCTTCTCCTACTTCTACCGTAATAGTGCAGGAGGAATTTTTTATCTTATCCGCCAGCGAATAAGCTTCCCGTTTCTCTTTCTCTTTTCTTCTGTTCAGTTCTTCCTTCTCTTTTTCAATCAACTTAAAATTACTTTCAGTTGCTTCAAAAGCAAAACCTTTCGGGATTAAATAGTTTCTGGCATATCCATCTTTTACAATAATAATGTCTCCAAATTTACCAAGTTTATCTATATCTCTCCTTAATACAATTTTCATTTTACTCTCCTATAAAAGGAAGAAGAGCCATAATCCGTGCTCTCTTTATTGCCTGACTTATTTTACGTTGATGCTTGGTGCAATTGCCGCTGATTCGCGTAGAAAGTATCTTACCTCTTTCGGAAATAAATTTCTGCAAGAATTCTACATCTTTATAATCAATGTCTTTAACTTTATTTCTACAAAAACGGCAATACTTCTTACGTACAAACCCGGTTCTGATTATTTTTCTAACTGGTTTAGCCATATCCCTCCTTTTCTAAAAGGGAGGATTCTCCTCCTCGACAATCTCTTCTTTTCCCCCGTCTGCATGAGCCGTAGCAGCACTATTTATACCTTCTTCATTTACAACCTCTACCTCTTCCTTGGGCGTTCCTAAGAATTGAACACGCTCTGCCACTACATCTAAACTATTCTTTTTCTCACCTCCTGCTTCCCAACTGCGATATTGGAGTCTACCCTCCACAAAAACAAGTCTTCCTTTGGCAAGATATTGATTGCAACTTTCTGCCTGTTTACCAAAAACCACTATTCTCACAAAACAGGCTTCTTCTTTCTTCTCTCCTGAAGAATCTGTAAAACGACGGTTGACTGCTATTCCAAAATTTACCACCGCTGTTCCTGTGGGAGTATAGCGTAATTCTGGGTCGCGGGTTAGGTTTCCGATTAAAAAAACCTTATTTAGACTCGCCATTCTACCTCCTCTCTTAATCCTAATTCCTTTCCTGAGAAATAATCATCACTCGCAAAACGTTCTCATTCAATTTCCAGTTTTTCTCTATTTCCTTGAGTGAAAGAGGATCTGTTTTAAAATTTGCCAGAAGATAAATCCCTTCCTTAAATTTCTTAATCTTGTAGGCAAGTGGTCTCTTTGTCCATTTTTCAAAACCGACTATCTGACCATTATTGTTAGTAATTGCTTGCGAAAGACGTTTAATTTCTTTCCCTAAAGATTCGTCATTCAAATCTGGGCTTACCAAAATCAGGGCTTCGTAATTTCTCATCATCATCTCCTTTACTTTTCCTTTACTTTTAAATTAGTTAAATCTACTCATTGTTTTTTCTAAACCATTTTTTAGAAAAAAGAAAATCACTTCTCTAATAACTCCCAGTATCTTTTTAATCTCCCTTGCATCGGAAGGAGTAAATTTTTCCAAAACATACTTTGACAAATCTTCTAATCCTGGTTTACCTATCCCTATCCTTAAACGCGGAAAATCCTGCGTTTTTATTTCCCCAATAACTGACCGCAAACCCAGATGTCCTCCGTCGGAGCCTTTTTGTCTTATTCTAATCTTTCCCCAAGGTAAGTTTATATCATCACAGATAACAAGCATATCTTTTACATTAATGCCTTTCTTATTTACAAAGTCAACTACCGCTCTACCGGAAAGATTCATGAAGGTCAAGGGTTTCATTAAAAAAATTTTTTCTTTATCAAACTCAAACTGTCCCCATTCAAATTTATTTGCTTTTTTTAACTTAATTTTAATTTCCTTTGCCAACTCATCAATTACTAAAAACCCCAGATTGTGCGGAGTATGTTTATATCTCTCACCAGGATTACCCAGTCCTACAACTAACTTCATAAATATAAAATAAATAAAATTTACACATCCGACGATTAATAGAGAACAAAATAAAACCTATTTTTTCTCTTCCTCTCGCTTGCCCTTCTCTGGAGCTTCTTCCTCTGTCTCTGGTTTCTTCTGCTTAATCACCTCTGGTTCAACAAGTTCCTCTTCCACTTTTTCTTCTATCTTCTCTTCTTTGGGCATACTTACAGTAACAACCATTTGTTCAGGATTGGTAAGGACCTTTACCCCTTCGGGGATTCTTAAATCCTTTACATATACAGAATGTCCCAGTTCCAACTGAGTAATATCTACCTCTATCTTTTCGGGGATACTGGTAGGAAGACATTCCACTTGTATTTCCCAAATGAGATGTTCTAATATGCCTCCATCTCTCTTAACTCCTAAAGATTCACCTACCAGAGCAATAGGAACATTAACCACAATGTTCTCGGTAAGAGAAATCTGTTGTAAATCCACATGAAGTATTTCATCCGAAAGGGGGTCTTTCTGAATATCTTTGATAATCACCGTCTTAACATCCTGCGTTCTGCCTTTTTTAACAGAAGGAGAACCCTTATCAATTTTTAAAGATATTATTACATTCCCTCCCAGAGAAGTATGCAAAATTTTCAGTAGGTCCTTTTTATTCAGCTGAAGTAGGACATTTTCTTCGCCCCTCTTATATACTACTCCAGGAACCCACCCTTCTTTTCTCAAATTTTTAACTTTTTTACCTTTTACCTCTCTAGATTTTGCCAATAGACTTACTTCTTCCATTATTCCTCCTTATTCAAACAAACAACTTACTGATTCCTCGTGATGAATGCGTTTAATTGCCTCTGCTAAAAGCGGCGCAATGCTTAATACATGAATCTTAGGATGCTTTTTTTCGTTAGCGAGTGGGATAGTATTGGTAACCAGTAATTCTTCTAAGGGAGAATTATCAATCTTTCTCACCGCATCTCCTGAAAGAACGGCGTGCGTAATTGCACCATAAATCTTTTTTGCTCCCGCCTTCTTTAAGGCAAAACTTGCCTCTATTAATGACCCCCCTGTAGCAATCAAATCATCCACAATCACCGCATTTTTCCCTTTGACCTCACCTAGAATATGCATTGCCTCCGTTGCTTCGGGACTTATGCGGCGTTTGTCTACAATTGCTAGTCCTGCTGCAAGCCTTTTTGCATAAGCACGGGCCATCTTAATCCCGCCCACATCGGGGGAAACTATCACTAAATCTCTCATCTTCTCTTTTCTGATATACTCTTCAAATACCTTTACCGCAAAAAGATGGTCTACAGGGATATCAAAGAACCCCTGAATCTGTCCTGCATGGAGGTCTATAGTCAAAACTCTATCCGCACCAGCGGTGGTAATGAGATTAGCTACCAATTTTGCCGTAATAGGAACGCGCGGTTGGTCTTTTCTATCCTGACGGGCATAACCAAAGTAAGGCAAAACCGCAGTGATACGCCGTGCAGAAGCCCGACGAAGAGCATCAATGATAATGAGAAGCTCCATCATATTATCATTGGTAGGAGGGCAAGTAGGTTGAATAAGAAAAACATCCTTGCCTCTTACGTTTTCATTAACCTTAACCCTAATCTCTCCTTCACTAAAACGAGAAACCAGCATATCGCCTAAGGAAATTTTAAGAATCTTACAAATTTCTTTTGCCAAAAGGGGATGAGCATTTCCTGTAAAAAGCAAGAGCTCATTAGCCATATTCACTCCTTTGTTAAAATCTTTGCGGGAACTCCCACTACAGTTTTGCCAGGAGGAACATCTCTATTCCTCGTAACCACTGTTCCTGCACCTGTAACTGCTCCTTTACCTACCTTAACGGGAGAAATAAGGATTGTTCCGCTCCCAATAAATGCTTTATCGTAAATAATAGTTTTATTTTTCTTCTTGCCATCAAAATTAGCTACGATTGTCCCTGCACCGATATTAACATCTTTACCTACACAAGTGTCTCCCAAGTAAGTCAAATGTTTCGCTTTACTAAAGCTATCCATCCTCGTTCTTACCAACTCTACAAAATTTCCCAATTCTACATTATCTCCAATTACTGTTTTTTCCCTTAAATGACAAAATGGACCAACTCTGCAATTTCTCCCAATAGAAACCCCTGACTCAATCACAGTAAAAGGAAAGATAATTGTATCTTGACCAATTTCCACTCCTTCTCCAATATAGGTATTTGAAGGGTCAACTATTGTAATCCCTTCATCCATCAGTCTCTTAACCATTCTTTTATTAAGAACTTTTTCCGCCCTGCTCAAATCTTCACGTGTATTAATACCCAAAAGCTCTTCGTTGTCTTCTATGCATAGTGTAGAAATTTTTTCTCCTTCTCCTGCCATTAAACCAATTATGTCCGTAAGATAATATTCCTTTTTTCTTGGATTGAGCTTTATTTTTTTGAGGTATCGGAATAGTAAAGAACCCTTAAAACAATAGATTCCGCTATTTACCTCTTCTATTCCACTCAGACCTTTTTCCAAATCCGTTTCTTCACAGATTTTTATAACTTTGCTATTTTTATCACGCAATATTCGACCATAACCCCACGGTTCCTGAATATTAGCCACCAAAATTGTAACTGTAGAATTCAAAGATTGATGCTGTTTTACTAATTTTTGTAGCGTCGCTTCCCTTACTAAGGGAACATCTCCTGAGATAACAAGTATTGTTCCTTTGAAATCTTTTAAATAAGGTTCGGTAGTTAATAAAGCATGCCCTGTTCCCAACAAGCTCTTCTGGACTATTATTTTTACCTCTTTAAGATAGGGTAATAATGTTTCTTTTTTATACCCTAACACTACAAAAATTTTATTTACCCCTATTCTCCTTAAAGTTTCTATGGGATAATTAATAAGTGGTTTTCCCCAAAGAGAATGTAGCATTTTGGGGAATGCTGATTTCATCCTCACGCCTTTACCCGCTGCCAAAACTACTCCTACAACCTTATTCATCTTGTATTATTATCCATTAGTCTATTACGTTATTTTGCATTTCCTGGGGAAGGAGGATTCGAACCTCCCCTAACGGCTCCAAAGGCCGGTGTGCTACCACTACACAATTCCCCAATCTATTTTAAAAACTAAATCCTCCCCACGAACTTCTTTTAGGATGGAATAATGAGGCTTAAAATTAATTATTTAAGAACTCTTAGCCTGCCTTAATCTCTTTCTCGTAAGCCTCCAAAACCTTTTTCTGAAGATATTCCCTGAACTCCTGAGTGATGGGATGGGCAATATCTCGATGCTCTGTCTGGCGCTCGAAAGGAGTCCTATCGGAACTAACCGGTTGTTGGGATTCTAAAGCTTGTCCGCATTGGTTACAAAACCGGCTGTGTATGGCATTATTATGACCACACTTAGGACAGAGGAATTGAATTTTGCGCGAGGGCATAGCTACAAAGAGACCCTGTTTACCTTCAATAACTTTTATATTCCTCACTACAAATACATTATCAAAAGTAACTGTTGCATATGCTTTCAACTTACGATTTGCTTTATCCCTGCTTTTTAAAAGTATTCTTACCTCTGTAATCTCCACGGAACTACCTCCTTTTTTACCTCCGTCTTTACCCAAAAGACAGACAATCTGTTGAAGCCACAAAAAACTCTCCTCTCTTTTTAAGCCTTCGTAATTCCTTCCTTATTCCATCCGCCTCCTTTCTTTCTGAATATATACCGAAAACTGAAGAACCACTTCCCGACACCAAAACCCCTTTTGCCGAAGTAGAAAGCAATTGTTTCTTCCAGAAATAAATAGAAGGATACTTCTTTAATACTACCGGTTCTAAACTATTAAAAAGTGCATCTTTTATGCTCTCTAAGTTCCCTTTATTCAAGATATCTATTAAAATTCTAACACTCGGAATTTTTTTTGTCAAGCCTATTTCATCAAAAGCCTTTTGAGAGGCAAAGGATGCATAGATTAGCGGTGTGGATACAGAAAATCCAGGATAAACTACAAGATGCCATATCCGCAAATTTAAATTTAAAGGCCGGATATCTGCTCCTCTGCCATAACCCAACGCAAATTTCTCTCTCGAAAGGAAGAAATTAACATCCGAGCCTAGAATTTTACCCCATTTAAAAAATTTTTTATTCTCTATACCTAACTCATAAAGACGATTTAATCCTAAGAGAACACTGGCAGCATTACTTGAACCTCCTCCCAAACCTCCCCCCACTGGAATCTGTTTAAAAATCCTAATTCTCACCCCCAGATTTTTACTTAACTTCTGAGAAAGAAGCAAAGCAGCTCTATAAGCAAGATTATTTTTTGATAAAGGAATTTTTCTGCCGTAAGATGAAATTTCTATTTTTTTGTGAGATTTTTCGAGGATAATGTAATCAGCAAGGTCTATACGCTCAAAAAGAGTAACGATCTCATGATACCCATCTTCTCTCCTCTTGATTACTTTGAGATAAAGATTAACTTTGGCGGGAGATTTTATTTCCAATTTGCGCATCTGTACAAACTACTTTGCAAATATCTTTCTTGCTTTACAAACAATATCTTGAGGAGTAAGGCCATATTCCTTCAACAAATCATCGGGACTACCCGACTGACCAAAACAATTCTGTATACCAACCCGCAAAACAGGAATAGGATAGTTTTCGCTCAGAAACTCCGCAACCGCTGACCCCAGTCCACCCGTAACCATGTGCTCCTCGCAGACAATGAAGCGTTTTGTGCGTTGAGCATATTTAAAAAGAGTATCTGTATCCAAGGGTTTTATCGTATGCATATTTAACACGGTAACTTTTATATTCTCTTTTCTTAGCATCTCTGCTGCAGTTAAGGCTATATTAACCATAATTCCGCAGGCAACAATGGTCAAGTCTTCCCCTTCACAAAGAGCATAAACCTTACCAATTTCAAACTTCCCCTTATTTTCTATGGTGGGAAATTTTGCTCTGCCCAACCTAATATATGCTGGTCCTTCTTTCTCTGCTACTGCTATTACCGCCTCTCTTGTTTCTGGCCCATCACAGGGAACAATTATCTTCATGTTTGGAATACAGCGCATAATCGCAATGTCTTCTATTGCCTGATGAGTTGCTCCATCTTCCCCTACGGTTATTCCGGCATGAGAAGCAACGATCTTCACATTAAAATTATTGTAGCAAATGCTATTACGCACCTGATCCCAAGCTCTGCCGGTCGCAAAGAGTGCAAAAGTAGAAGCAAAAACTATCTTTCCACAGCTTGCAAGCCCAGCGGCGGTTGCCATCATATTCTGCTCTGCTACTCCGAAATTAAAAAACCTTGTAGGGAATTCTTTTGCAAATAAAGAAGTGCGTGTAGAACTTGAGAGGTCTGCGTCCAGAACTACAACATCCTTGTTCTTTCTACCCAATTCTACTAAAGTCTGACCATAAATATCGCGTTGATATAATAACTCACCCATTTCTCGTTTAACTGGTTTTGCTCACGAAGTTCGTTCTCTTTGTTAATAAAGACGAATTAAACAACTGTAACAGAAATAGCAAGCACAACGGAACATTATTTTAGTTCTTCAAGGGCCTTTTTTGTCTCTTCAGGATTAGGAGCTCTTCCGTGAAAATCCACAGTATTTTCCATGAAAGAAACTCCTTTGCCTTTCACGGTTTTAGCAATGATTACCGTGGGTTTACCTTTCACTAACCTTGCCTCTTCATATGCCGAAAGCACCTCTTTAATGTTATGTCCGTCGATTTCAATAGTATGCCAGCCAAATGCTTTCCATTTTTCTTTCAAAGGTTCCAGATTCATAATATCTTTTACTTTACCATCTATTTGAAACCCGTTATAATCTAATATCGCACAGAGATTATCACATTTATAATGGCTTGCAGCCATAGCTGCTTCCCAAACGTTTCCTTCTTGCATCTCTCCATCGCCCATCAGACAATAAACCCGATAATTAAGCCCATCCAGCTTGCCTGCTAAACTCATTCCCAAAGCTACCGAAAGCCCTTGTCCCAAAGAACCACTCGCTACTTCAATCCCTGGAGTTCTTCGGTCAGGATGACCTTGAAGAACCGATCCCAATTTTCTCAGGGTAAAAAGTTCTTGGGGAGGGAAATAACCACATTCTGCTAAAACAGCATACAAAACAGGACAACTATGGCCTTTAGAAAGGTGAAACCTATCCCTTTCGGGCCAGCGGGGATTTTTAGGGTCATGCTTTAAATAAACGAAGAAAAGAGAAACGACCAACTCTGTAGAAGACAAAGAACCACCAGGATGCCCTGAACCTGCTTTGGCAAGCATTTCGATAATCGTCCTCCTAATCTTCTTGCATTTTTCTTCTAAGTCTTTAATAAACTGAGGAGAGCATATTTCGCCCATTTCCTAACTCCCAACTCCCAAAAAATTTTTATAAAAATCCTTTAAATTTATTCCTCCAAATTTAATATTGCGAATTCTGCAACCATTCATCTGATATTTTGCAGTTTGTCCAATTTCTCCTTCACCTTTACCTGCTCAATGTCTAACTCCAGAGATTTTCTCCAAGCATCGCCTGCCTTATCCAAAAGACCTTTGTCAAAATATATATCCCCCAGATGGTCTAAAATTACCGGATCGGTAGGAAGAAACTCAACTGCCTTTTCTATGTGATACAACGCTTTATCCAGCATCCCTTTTTTATAATAAACCCAACCCAAGCTGTCCATATATGCTCCATTCTCCGGATCTTGTTTAAGTGCACGGTTAATCAAATCAAGTGCCTCATCAAGATTAACTCCTTCTTCTGCATAAATATACCCAAGATAATTTAAAGCTTCTGCATTTATAGGATCAAGTTCTATCGCTTTCTTCAAATATTTAATCGCTTCTTCTTTTTTATCTCTCTCCTCATAGAGCGCTCCAAGATAAAAATATGCCCGCGAATGCTCTGAATTTAGTTCTATCGCTTTGAGATAAGCGGATTCTGCCGCTTCCTGCTGACGGTCGACATTATATGCGATACCAAGCAGAAAATAAAACTCATCATGCCTTAAGCCTATATTCTTCGCGAGGGCATTTTCCAGAAGTCCGATTGCTTCTTTATATTTCTTTTCCTGAATATAAAGAATTCCCAGTTCCAAATACCCATTGATTTCCTCGGGATAGTCATTGATAATTCTCAAGTACTCCTCTATTGAATCTGCAACTTGCCCATTTTTTAATAAAACTTGAGCAAGTAAATAATGAATTTTTATGTTGCGGGGTTCTAATTGAAGTGCTTTCCGATAGTTATCAATTGCTGAATTATTCTCTCCTTTCAATTCATAAAGCACACCCAAGCTCAAAATAGCCTGAACATAGTTTGGTTCTAATTCTAAGGCTTTCTCCATCTGGGAAATTGCCTGGTCCATTTGATTAAATCGTGCATACAGTATCCCTAAATTAAAATGCAAAAGTGGGGATTCTTCCCTCGCCTCGATTAATCTTTTGTATATTTCAATTGCTTCCTGGGTTTTTTCTTGACCAACATAAAGGTCAGCCAGAGAAGTAAGGGCAAGTAAATCACGCGGATTTAATTTTAAAATCTCTTCATACTCCTGAGCTGCCTCCATGATTTTTCCTAAAGAGGTATAGAGAAGAGCAAGGATAAATCTTACTTGAACATCTTCAGGCTGATGTTGCAAAACCAGTTGAAACTCCTTTATCGCCTCACCTATCTCGCCTTTTTTCAAAAAACATGTCGCTAAACGTGAATGTATATACGCATTCTTAAAATCGTATTCTAATACCTTCTTATATTCTTCTATTGCTTGACTAAAATTATTCTCATTTTCATAGAAGATGGCTGCTAAGTAATGGGCATAAATAAAATATTCCTTACTACCATCTATAAATTCCTGAGAGATATTTTCTGTTTTCCTAAATTCTTCTCCTTTACGTAATTCTTTAGATGCACATCCTAAGAAAATTATAGATAAAATAAATATCCTAAGTAAAAAAAACACCCTTTTCTTCACACTCTTGAACCTTTGTATTTATGTGAAGCTAAAAAACTACCACTCTTTCTTTCTGTGGCGGAGTGCTCTTCTTCTCTTTTTTCTCTTATGGGTCTTAATTTTTCTTAACTTACGCTTCCTTCCACAGGGCATCTTCCTCACTCCTTTCGTTATCCGGAAGTCCACACTTGAACCATTTACAACTAAGAGCAATAAATACAAAATTATTTTACAACAGGGAAATGGTAAAAGCAAGAAGATTCAACTTTTAAATTATTTATTTTGCAAAGAAAAACTATAGAAAGAATAAACCAACAAGTGCTTCTCTTCAGGAGGTAGGTATTTGTTATTTAGAATTCAAAAACACAAGACACTAATTTTCCTATACATACCTCGAGAATAGAACTTTTTATCATATCTCTAAATCTAAAAAGAATTGTTTCAGCGCTTCTAAATTAGAAACACTTATGCCTCCGATAGAAACAATATTTCCCAATACATCTCTTTCAATACCAATTTCTTTTTTAATTACCCTTCCTCCAGCGATTATGCGATAGATTACTGCACAATTAGGATGTCCCTTAGTAAAGAGGTCTAAGACAAAGAGCACTTTTTCCCAATAGAGAGAATCGCCTCTAAGAGCCTGTTCAATACCCCTTAGCAACTGTATTCTTGTATCAAAAAAACACATCTCTACAACGGTGGCAAAATCCTCTTGAGAGTTCTTATTTCCAAGCTCATAAGCAAAATGACCATCATGAATTGACCTGCTATATAAATCTAAAAATGCCTTGTTCTGAAAATAGACGTTATCTATGTGGTGTGCCAATTCGTGAAAAATTACCTGTAGAAGAAATGCAGGATTTCTTCTTAAAATATGCATATAGATAGTGGCGGTTTCTGTCCAGTGGTTATATTCTCCACTTCTTCCGATATCTGTAAACTCTTTAATGATAAACCCACCAAAATCTACAAAAAAATCAACCGGTACATTGCACATGAGATTATAAATTGCCTCCCATTCTAATTGTTCTAAGGAACTTACTAAATCTTCTTCCTCCCAAACAATCAATCCAAACTCTTGCCAAATAAGCGCTGAATAACGTCCTGTTTTACCAAAATAATAATCTTTTATTGTTTCGATAATATCATAAAATGATGCTATATTCTTTACAACCTTCTCCAAAAGTAGAACAAAAATAAGAGGAGCTTTCTCAAATAGGCAAGAAACACTTTCTTTACCTAAATGGTTAATTAACTCCTCTAACTTATCAATGCTAAGCACATTTATTGCTTCTATTATCTGGTTTAAGAGATACGGTTTTTCTGAGAATAAACGAAAAATGTTTTCTTCCCCAAGAGAATCGATTAGATACTGAAAATTGTCTCTTCCTAGAGAATCAATACTTTTTATTGTGGAAACAACATCCGCAGGGTAATTCAAAAAAACACCAGAAAACACATCATTGCCTAAATACTCTCTTAGATACCTGATGAGGCTAATGAATCTCTCTACGCTCAAGGAATTTATTGTTTCTATCAATAAGGAAAACTCACAATTGGATTCTGTAAATAAACGAGAAATTATTTCCTTTCCTATAACATTAACAACAATTTCAAAATTTTCTCTGCCCAAATCCGCTATTAATTCTATAGCTCTGGCTAAACCATAAAGGTTAAACAATGCTACTTTAACAACATTTTCTTTCCCCAAAACATCAATTACTGCTAAGCAATTTTCTATACCGAAGGCATCTATTGCCTCTATTAGCAAATAAAAATCATAAGGGCTTTCTCTAAACGCCTTAATAATATTATCCCTGCCTAAGAAGTTAACGAACTCTCTAAAATTAACTGTTGAAAGGAAGCCAATTGAATCTATCGATTGTATAAAGAGGTAAGGACTCTCCCTAAATATCCAAACAACATTATCACTGCCTAAAATATCAACTAAATCTTTGGCTATCGTTTGGAATTTATTTATGCCTAAGGAATTTATACTCTCTATCAGAATAGAAAATTCCGTAGGATCTCTAAGAAAAACTTCAGAAACAACCTCTGCGCCAAATAACTTATTAAGTTCGTCAATTATTATTTTTTCTGCGGTTTCGTCGGAAAGAGGAATCTGGATAGAGCTGGGTTCTAAAGTGGCCACAGAATACTCATCTTCTAGAAACATTACTGCCCCAACCGATGATATAGAAAATAACACGGAAAAAAATAACGAAAATATTGTAATTAGCCAGAAGTTTTTATCTGAGCTTACCATTTTTCCCCCATGCCTTTTTCGCAAATAACTTTTTTTATTAATATATACCATATCTTTTCTACCTTGCCAAGCCCAAGACACATATAAACTTTTTTTGTAATTACAAAATCATTTTCTTATAACACAAAAATAAAATTTTCCTTATTCTCAAAGGATTTTTGGGAGTTGGGTTTATTTCTTATATTTTTTCAATAAATAACTTTATTCAAAGGGTATTCGATAATCCCTTCAGCGCCCAAGCGCTTTAGCTGAGGAATCAAATGGCGTACAACCTCCTCATCAACAATAACTTCAATTGCTACCCAGCCGGGGAGAGTAAGTTTAGAGACTGTGGGGTTACGCATTGCCGGAAGAATTTTAATAATCTTTTTTAGATTCTCTTCTTTGACATTCATTTTTAAACCTACTTTGGTTTCTGAATTAATTGCCCCTTGCAAAAGAAGGGCAATTTGTTCCATCTTATTTCTTTTCCATTTATCCTGCCAGCTTTTATAATTGGCAATAAATTTAGTGGTTGATTCACATATGGTGGTAAGTTCTCTCAACTTATTTGCTTTTAGACTCTTTCCTGTCTCGGTAAGTTCTACTACCGCCTCCACTAAACCTTGAGCAACTTTTGCCTCTGTTGCTCCCCAAGAAAATTCTACCAGTGCTTTTACCCCTTTTTTTTCTAAAAATTTTTTAGTTACCTTGACCAACTCTGTAGCTATCTGCTTGCCGTTAAGGTCTTTTAAGGTCTTTATGGATGAATTTTCTGGAACGGCAATCACCCAGCGTACCGGTTTTAAAGACTGTTTCGCATAGATTAATTCACAAATTTCCTTAACATGAGAACCATTTTCTTGTATCCAATCTCCGCCGGTTATCCCGCAGTCGAGGTCAGTCTCCACATAACGCGCTATCTCCTGTGCTCTTAAAAGAACAGGCTCAATCTCGGGATCGTCAATGGAAGGGAAATAGGAACGCTCCGAAAGAGCGATTTTAAAACCTGCCTTTTTAAAAAGATAAAAGGTTGCTTCCTGAAGACTCCCTTTGGGTAAACCTATTTTTAGCTTTTTTACCATACCCATCCTCTTTCCTTTCTTTTTAGCAATTATTTTAATCCCCGGCTACCCAACTTAACAGCGGGGATATTTTCTTTACAAAGGGGACAATTCTGTTCAGTATAATTCTTTATAGGAATTTTAACCAAATATTCAAAACGGTCTTTAAAAACTAATTTTTCACTGGAACGGTCAACGATTGAAGAAACTCCAATTAGCCTTGCTTCACTTTCTTTTATCAAACCAATTAACTCTTCTACAGTGGAACCGGTAGTAATTACATCCTCTATCACTAGTACTCGGTCGTTCTTAGTAAGGGTAAAACCTCTCCTTAAAGTCATTTTCCCCTCTTCTCTTTCTGCAAAAATTGCTCTTGCACCTGTGGCTTTGGCTACCTCCTGCCCCAAAACAATTCCCCCTACTGCCGGAGCAAGTACAACGGTAATCATCTCCGTTCTAAACTTATCAGCAATTGCTCGCGCCAGCCATGCTGCATACTTCGGATACTGAAGCGTCAAAGCACACTGAATATATTTATCTGAATGTAAACCACTGGAGAGAATAAAATGACCGTTTAGAACTGCACCTGTCTTTCCTAAAATATCCAAAACCTCTTCTTTAGTCATTTTTACCCCCTTCTTTGAGAATTTCCTCTTCTTCTCTCAATAAATCCTCTATCTTCTCTGCCTCTTTCAAAGGATTATTTGCTTTCAGTATTGGCCTTCCTACCACAATATAATCTGCTCCTGCTCTGATCGCTTCTTCAGGAGTAGATATCCGTTTCTGGTCATCAGAAGACATTTTCTTCAAGCGTATCCCTGGGGTAATAATCAATGGCTTTTCTCCAAAGTTTTGTCGAATCATCCTTGCCTCTTCAGAAGAAGAAACTATACCATCCAAACCAGCTTTAAGTGCCAAACGAGTAAGGTGTAATACTTGCATATCTACACCTCTTCCTATGCCCAGTTGCAGAAGGTCATCGTGTTCTAAGCTGGTAAGCACCGTCACTCCTAAAAGAAGTGGGCGGTTCAATTTCTCCTCCTTAGCAACCGCTCTTGCCATATCTAAAGCACGCTTCATCATCCAGAAACCTCCTTGAATATGAAGCGTAAGCATAAACACTCCTTGCAAGGTAGCAATTTCTACCGCCTTCGCTACTGTATGAGGTATATCGTGGTATTTCAAATCTAAAAAAACTTCTCCTCCTCTTTTTTTTATACATTCTATAACTTTGGGTCCACAGGCAGTGAATAGCTGCGCTCCCACTTTAAAAATTTTCACTACAGGATAAAGAATTTCTACTGCCTTCTCGGCTGCGGCAATCTTTTCCATATCTAAAGCGACAATAAGACGGTTAGTAATCTGTTTTTTCATTGTCTTGCTTATTAGAATAAATTAATCAAATTTAACTTAAATTTTTATTGTCCCTATAATTTCCTTTATGTTTCTCAACTTATGTTTTTCTAGATATGCCTCAATGCCTTCCAGGATCTCTTTGGCAATCTGAGGATTAACAAAATTACCTGTTCCTATAGCCACGCAAGTTGCTCCTAATATAAAAAACTGCAAAGCATCGTATGAGGAAACAATACCGCCCATTCCAATAAGAGGTAAATTAACTGCCTTCTTCACCTTATGAACCATGTATAAAGCGAGGGGTTTAATTGCCGGCCCACTTAATCCTCCATAAAAACTCCCCAGTTTTGACTTTTTTGTCTCGATATCGATGTCCATGCCAAAAAAAGTATTCACTAAAGCCAAGGCATCTGCTCCGGCATCAAAGGCAGCCTGAGCAATGGGAACGATGTTTGTAACATTGGGGGAAAGTTTAGCAATAACTGTCTTATCTGTAGACTCTCTCACCGCTTTAACTACGCCGTAGGTAAGATAAGCATCCTGAGCAAAGAGACATTCCTCTTCAGACTCTACATTAGGGCAGGAGATGTTTATTTCTAAAGCAGAAATCTTCTTTTCTTTATCTAATCTTTTTGCCAATAAACCATAATCCTCAATACGTTCTCCGGCAATACTTACAATAATCGGAATTTCAAATTTAGAAAGAGCGGGTATTTCTTCTGCCAGAAAAAAATCTATACCTTTATTCTGCAAACCGATGGAATTAAGTACTCCAGATGGCGTCTCTACTATCCGCGGAGGAAGATTTCCTTGGCGGGGTTTGAGAGTAAGGGTTTTTGTTACCAATGCACCCAAACAATTACTCTTAACCAACTCCTCATAATCATCATCAAACCCAAATGTTCCCGAAGCAACCAAAACCGGCTTCTTCAGCTTTAATTTCCCAATCTCTACAGCAAGTTCTACTCCCAAATAATCTCCTCTAAGTTAAAAACTGGCCCCTCTTTACAAACCCTTTTATAGCCCTCGGTAGTCTTTACTACACAACCAAAACATCCTCCTAAACCACAGGCAATATTTTCTTCTAAAGAGCCAAAACACAAAATTTTAAACATATTAGCAATTTTTTTAATTTCTTGCAACATTAAAATTGGACCAGCAGAGTATAAGGTGAACGGTTCAGAGTCTACGGTTAACAGAAAATCCTTTAATAAATCGCTAACTAAACCTTTAAAACCCAAGGAGCCGTCTTCGGTGGAAATCTTTACTTCATCGCACAAACTTCTAAGTTCCTTTTCGCAAAGAAGATAATTTTTAGTTTTTAATCCTACAAAAGCAATAATTTTTAATTTTGAATTCTGAATTTTGAATTCCGCTAATTTTTCTGCAAGAAAAAGTAGTGGAGCTATTCCTATCCCTCCTGCTACAAGCAAATAAGTCCTTGGCACACTGGTATCTGCCTCTAGTGGAAGGGGAAAACCCTTTCCTAAAGGGCCAATAACATCTAGAAACTCTCCCTTTTTTCTTTTTGCTAAAAGCTCTGTTCCTCTTCCTCTTATCTTATAAAGAATCTCAACCTGGTATACAGGTGCTCTGGTGTTCGGATGCACTATTCTGTGTATGCTAAACGGTCTTCTCAATAAAGGATTTAAACCTTCGTGCACCCGGATGTGCATAAATTGTCCGGGCTGGGATTCTTTAACCATCTCTGGTACTTCTAAAACGAGCCTCGAATGCTCACGAGCAACTGGGGTATTAGAGATAATTTTTGCTTTAATATTGACCATCTAACTCCTTAACCAACCACTTTCTACCCAGGTCTATTTTTGGCACCTTGGACAAAAATAGGTTCCTCTTCCTCCCAGAGTAATTCTTGTTATGGGAGTTTGGCAGATAAAACAAGGCTTATCCTCACGGTCATAGACTTTGTGGTATTTTACATATTCTCCGGGCTCACCGGATAATTGTAAATATTGGTCTACTGATGAACCTTTATACTTTATTGCCTCATTTAATGTGTCTTTTATCTCTTTAAAGAGTAATTCTTTTTCTTTTTCGGACAAAGAATTTGCCTGCCTTTGGGGATTAATCTTTGCTCTAAAAAGTGCTTCATTTGCATAAAGATTCCCTACACCAGAAATAAAAGTCTGGTCCATTAAAAGCACTTTAATATTTTTTTTCTTATTAGAAAGCATTCCCTTAAATTCTTCAACAGTTAAATCAAATGGTTCAGGACCTAATTCTTGAACAAATTTTAAGTTCCGCCAGTTGTCTACCAAACGCAGTTCACCCAAAATCCTCTGGTCACGATAGTCTAAAAATTTTCCATCAGAAAGTTTAAAACTTATTCTTGCCTTATCTGGTTCTCCAGGGTAAATCAGTTGTCCAGTCAACTTCAAATGGATACATAAAGATTTTCCGGTAGATAATTCTAAGATAAGAAGTTTTCCCTTTCTTAAAACATTTTTAATAACCGCTCCTTTTACTTCTTTAACAAATTCTTCTTTTTTTGGCTCTTTAATAACTTTAGGGTTATTAATAATCACTTCTGTAATCCGCTTCTCTAATATAATCCTTACGAGTTCTTTTTTTATAGTCTCAACTTCGGGTAATTCAGGCATCCCCTTGCTCCCTTCCTCGCTCAGAGTCAAGAATTAAAATTGCAAAACCACGGCTCACTTCCCATCACAAACAGCAATTTACAAACATTTAAATTTTTCTCACCTGCCCGCGGGCAGGGATTTTGGATTTAGGAATTCGAGTTTTAAATTATCTTCACCCAAACTTCTCTCTGTCTTGGCCCATCTCCTTCACAAAAATATACCCCTTGCCAGCTTCCTAAACAGAGTTCTCCATTTTCAATAAAAATTGACAAAGACGGTCCTATAAGGGTGGCCTTTGCATGACTGTCGGCATTACCTTCAGCATGAGCATAATTACCATCTTGGGGAATAAGTTTATTCAACACATTTATTATATCATGCCTTACCGAGGGATCAGCATTTTCATTAATGGTAATCCCCGCAGTAGTATGAGGACAAAAAAGAAAACAAATTCCTTCTTTTATGCCGCTTTTTCTAACCAAACTTCCTATCTTTTCGGTAATATCCACCAAATCAACCCTTTTTGTCGTCTTTATAATAATCTTCTCCATATCAAACTTCCGCATTTCGTGTTTTACCGCCCAACTTTTTGGGCGAACCTAGCCCCTAAAGGGTGCGGATTTCGAATCTATTATCCGGTGATATTCTTGCAATGATTTTACTCCCAATTCTTTCTTAAGCATCGCCTCTATTCCATTTACCGTTGCCTGAGCTCCAGAAATAGTAGTAGTATAAGGAATGTTGTGCAAAATTACCTGGGAACGAATTCTTAATTCATCCTTGCGAGGAACTCTCCCTGAAGGAGTATTAATTACCAATTGAATTTTACCATCTTTAATCAAATCTAAGACATTTGGTCTTCCTTCTGCAATCTTTGGCAAAACTTGTACTTTAATTCCATTCTTTTCCAACACTTGGGCTGTTCCTGAAGTGGCATAGATTTTAAATCCTAAATCCTGTATTTGTTTAGCAATAAAAACAATGTCTCTTTTATCTCGGTCGCAAACAGAAATAAAAACGGTTCCTTTTCTGGGAAGATTTTGTCCGGCGGCCAATTGGCTTTTTATATAAGCACGCCCAAAATCACTATCTATTCCCATTACCTCTCCCGTGGATTTCATCTCTGGACCAAGAATAATATCCACTCCTGGAAAACGGTTAAAGGGGAAAACCGATTCTTTAACAGTTATATATGGGGGAATAACCTCCTCTGTAAATCCCAAATTTTTCAGTTTTCTTCCCAACAAAACTTTTGTTGCCAATTTTGCTAAAGGAACTCCCACTGCTTTAGAAACGAAAGGAATTGTCCGGGAGGCACGGGGATTAACTTCTAAAACATATACTTTATTCTCCTTAACTGCATATTGCACATTCATCAATCCTTTTATATTTAACTCCTTTGCCATTTTATAGGTAGCGGTTCTTATTTTATCTAAAATATCTTTGGATAAACTATAAGGAGGAAGCACCATGGCAGAATCTCCAGAATGAATTCCTGCATATTCAATATGCTCCATAATGCCTCCGACAACAAAAGTTTCTCCGTCTCCAATCATATCTACGTCCACTTCAATAGCATCTTCTAAAAATTTATCAATTAAAACAGGATGCTCGCCGGAAACTTCTGCAGCCTCTTTAATAAATTTCTCTAAGGTTTCTTCATCATAAACAATTTCCATTGCTCTACCACCTAAAACATAAGAAGGTCTTACTAAAATTGGATAACCTATTTTTTTTGCTATTTTTTTTGCTTCATCAAAAGAAAAAGCAGTTCCATTTGGTGCTTGATGAAGTTTGAGAGTTTCCAGTAGTTTAGCAAATCTTTTTCTGTCTTCTGCTATATCAATAGAATCAGGACTTGTTCCTAATATTCTAACTCTATTTTTCATCAAAG